>JAEKKP010000278.1 GCA_019510315.1 Propionibacteriales bacterium | reverse complement strand
CGGAACGCGTTGAGCACGTCGGGCCGGTCGAAGGCGATCCGGACAGTGCCGTGGGCCTTCGCGCGGTGGTAGGTGAGGTCGGTGAGGTCCTCGAAGCCCGGGACGGCGTCCCAGTCGCTGGGATCGAAGATCTCGCTCACACCGGCAATGGCACTCATGCGGGGAATCTATCGGTGGGTTCGTATTGCTGTTGACCTTGACCCGTGGGGCAAGGTCTACGGTCGCCGACGAGGAGGATCGATGCACATCAAGGACGTCGCCGAGCGGGCGGGAGTCAGCGTGAAGGCGGTGCGCTACTACGAGGCGCGCGGCCTGGTCTCGCCACGGCGCGAGGCCAACGGTTACCGGACGTACGACGACGCCGACGTGCGGGTCGTCCGCGAGGTGCGGGCGCTGCTGTCGCTCGGGCTGACCGCCGAGCAGACCCACCCGTTCGTCGAGTGCCTGCGCGCCGGCAACGACCGGGCGGACGTGTGCCCGGCGTCGCTGTCGGCGTACCGGGACCGGATCGCGGACATCGACACGCGCATCGCCGAGCTGACCGGCCTGCGTGGCCAGCTCGCCGACCTCCTCGCCCAGGCCGAGAGCTACCGAACCCCGAAGGAGCAGCGATGAACGCAGTCCACGAGATCACCGACGACCAGTTCGAGGCGGAGGTGCTCGGCGCCGAGCTCCCCGTGCTGGTGGAGTTCTGGGCGCAGTGGTGCGGCCCGTGCCACATGGTCGCGCCCGTGGTCGAGAAGATCGCGGCCGAGCGCACGGAGACGCTGCGCGTGGTCAAGATCAACTCCGACGAGAACCCGCTGGTCTCCGCCCGCTACCGCGTGCTCGGGCTGCCGACGATGATCCTCTTCGACCACGGCGAGCCCGTCCTGCAGCTGACCGGCGCTCGGCCGAAGTCGGCGATCGAGCGCGAGCTCGACAAGGTCCTCGCGCCCACCGCCTGAGCGCCGGGGAATGTTCCGGACCCCGCGGGGCATTCCACTCACATGACGCTTCAAGGTGAGTACGTCCCGAGCAAGCAGGACTGGGTCCGCGAGCAGGTCGAGCAGTTCGAGGCCTCCGGCGGCACGCAGGCGACGGTGCTGGAGCGCACCGGCGACCCGATCGTGGTGATCACCTCGGTCGGCGCGAAGTCGGGCAAGCTCCGCAAGAACCCCGTGATGCGCGTCGAGCGCGACGGGACCTACGTCGCAATCGCCTCGAAGGGCGGCGCCCCGGACAACCCGGAGTGGTACCACAACTTCCTCGACCACCCCGAGGTCGACCTCCAGGACGGCCCGGTCAAGAAGACCTACCGCGCGCGGCTGGTCGAGGGCCCGGAGCGGGAGCAGTGGTGGCGGCTCGCCGTCGACACCTGGTCGACGTACGGCGAGTACCAGAAGAAGACGGACCGCGAGATCCCGGTGTTCGTGCTGGAGCCGACCGACTGACGAGGGCTCACGCGTTGCGGCGCAGCGACGCCGCCATCGCGATGAGGTGCGCGAGCCGGGCGATCTCGGACTCGAGGAACTCGGGTCCGCCGCGCCTGCCGACCACCACCAGCTCGTCGGAGCTCAGCGGCGACCCGGCGACGACGAGGTCGGACCAGGCCTCG
>JAEKKP010000099.1 GCA_019510315.1 Propionibacteriales bacterium | reverse complement strand
GCGCCGCGCGCCGCCGCGGTGCGGGCGAGGGCGTAGCCCTGCAGGCCCGAGGAGCGGTTGCCGAGGAAGCGGACCGGGTCGAGGTACTCCCGAGTGCCGCCGGCCGACACCACGACGTGGCGCCCGGCGAGGTCCTGGGTCGTCGTCCCGCCGGTCGAGACCCGCGCGAGCAGGTCGGTGGCGATGGCGAAGATCTCGGCCGGCTCGGGGAGCCGGCCCTTGCCGGAGTCGGCGCCGGTGAGCCGTCCCTCGGCCGGTTCGATGACGAGGGCGCCGCGCTCGCGCAAGGTGGCGACGTTGGCGACGGTCGCGGCGTGCTCCCACATCTCGGTGTGCATCGCGGGCGCGTAGACGACTGGGCAGCGCGCGGTCAGCAGGGTGTTGCTCAGCAGGTCGTCGGCGAGGCCGTGCGCGGCCTTGGCGAGCACGTTGGCGGTGGCCGGGGCGACCACGACCAGGTCGGCGGTCTGCCCGAGCCGCACGTGGGGCACCTCGTGGACGTCGGTCCACACGTCCGTGGCGACCGGCTTGCCCGAGAGCGCGGCCCAGGTCGGGGCGCCGACGAACCGCAGGGCTGCCTCGGTGGGCACCACGGTCACGTCGTGGCCGGACTCGGTGAACCGGCGGAGCAGCTCACAGGCCTTGTACGCAGCGATCCCGCCGCTCACGCCGAGGACGACATGAGGGCGGGACTTGTCGGTCGACGTGGTCGACGCGCTGGTGGTCACGACCTGGTGGGTGTCAGGAGCTCGCAGCCTTGTCGGCGGCGGCCTCTTCGGGGTCGATGTCCTCACAGACCAGGAGGTCCTCGTTGATCTCCCGCAGGGCGATCGACAGCGGCTTCTCCTGGACGTGGGTCTCGACGAGCGGGCCGACGTACTCGAGCAGGCCCTCGCCGAGCTGGGAGTAGTAGGCGTTGATCTGGCGCGCCCGCTTGGCGCTGTAGAGCACCAGCTTGTACTTGGAGTCGGTCTTGGTGAGGAGGTCGTCGATCGGAGGGTTGGTGATCCCCTCCGCAATGGGCTGGCCGGACACGCTCATCGAGCCTCTCAGAGGTTGGGAAGGTACGGAGTTCCCGGGCAGACGTGCCTCAGGACCTCATCAACTCTACCAACTCTTCTGCTGCAGCGGGAATCGTGTGGTTGACGACGGTCGCGTCGAACTCTCGCTCCGCTGCCAGCTCGGCGCGTGCGGTCGCCAGCCGACGCTCGCGCTCGGCCTCGTCCTCGGTGCCGCGACCGACCAGGCGGCGGACCAGCTCCTCCCAGGACGGCGGCGCCAGGAACACGAACCGTGCCTCCGGCATCCGCTGCCGGACCTGGCGGGCGCCCTGGAGATCGATCTCGAGCAGCGCCGGCCGGTGCTGCGCCAGTGCGTCGAGGACCGGAGTCCTCGGCGTCCCGTAACGCGCCTGCCGGTGGACCACCGCCCACTCCAGCAGCTCACCGTCGGCGACCAGCCGGTCGAACTCCTCGTCGCTCACGAAGTGGTAGTGCACCCCGTCGACCTCGCCCGGCCGCTGCTTCCGCGTCGTGACCGACACCGAGATCCAGATCTCCGGATGGTGCTCGCGCAACCAGGCCGTGACGGTGCCCTTGCCGACCGCCGTGGGTCCGGCCAGCACCGTGAGGCGTGCCGGTGGCCGGGCCGGCCGGTCGCGATCGGCTGTGTCGGCGTCAGTCACCGGAGCCGAACTCGGCCACGAGGGCCGCGACCTGCTTGGCACCGAGGCCGCGCACGCGGCGGCTCTCGGAGATCTTCAGCCGCTCCATCACCTGGGCGGCGCGCACCTTGCCCAGCCCCGGCATCGACTGCAACAGCTCACTGACCCGCATCTTGCCGATGACCTCGTTGCGCTCGCTCTCCCTGAGCACCTCGGCGATCGAGGCTCCGGAGTGCTTGAGGCGGTTCTTGACCGCGGCACGTTCCCGACGAGACGCCGCAGCCTTCTCCAGAGCGGCTTTCCGCTGCTCCGGGGTGAGTGGTGGCAACGCCACAGTCGGGACCTCTTCTCGATGCGCGACGTGCAGGTGAGGACGGCACCCGCGGTGTGGAGCAATGTAGTCAGCAGTGCTCTCCGGCTGCAACGCGGGCCACCCGGAGACGCTCGCCCGGCGGTCGCCGGTTCGCCTGCTCAGAGCCCGAGCTGGAGCTTGCACACGTCCTTGGCGTGCTGCTCGATGCCGTTGGCAGCCTCGACGACGTCGGCGTCGGACAGCTCGCTCGCTGCGTCGGCCACCCTGGTGCGGTCGGCCGCGCTGAGCCCCGCCGGCGGTTGACCGCCGACGAAGTCGCCCGGATCGACCCCGACGTCGTGCAGCGTCTTCGCAAACGCGTCGAGCGCCCCGAGGAACGTCTGCCACTCGTCACTCAGGTCGTCGGGTGCCTTCTCGGCGAGCGAGTGCAGCGTCGACCGGTGCTTGAGGAGAGCAACGCCGCTGGTGTCGTCCTGCATCTCGGCGAAGACCTTCTGGTCGCCACTGAGGGCACTGCAGTAGGACTTCTCGTCGTCCCCGCAGGCCTGCAGCGAGAGCAGCAGGACCGCGGGCAGGACCGCCGTCAGCAGTCGTCGCCCCTTCATCCGACCAGCGCCGCGAATTCGGCCGCGGCCTGCCGGGCGGCCGCACGCAGCGCGGCTGGGTCCGGTCCAGCGCCGAGGATCTCGCGGCTGCTGCTCGGCAGCACCGTGTCGAGCACGCCGTCGAAGATCCGGCGTACGTCGTCCGCGGTGCCGCCCTGGGCGCCGATCCCCGGCACGAGCAGCGGGCCCCCGATGGCGAGGTCGACGTCGTCTCCCGGTGGGTCGATGGTCGCTCCGACGACCGCGCCGAACGAGCCCAGGGGTCCTGATCCGGCGTTGGCCTCACGCAGGGCGTCCAGCACACCGGCAGCGACCGAGCGACCGTCGGGCCCGATCGCGCGCTGGACGCTCGCACCCTCCGGGTTGGAGGTGAGGGCCAGCACGAACACGCCGGCGTCGTGCTTCCGGGCGGTGTCGAGCATCGGCGCGAGGCTGCCGAAGCCGAGGAACGGGCTGGCGGTGATCGCGTCGGCGGCGATCGGGGACGACGGGTCGAGGTAGCCGTCGGCGTACCCCTGCGCCGTGGACCCGATGTCGCCCCGCTTGACGTCCAGGACGACCAGGGCTCCTGCCTCGCGGCAGGTGCGGATCACCTCCTCGAGGACGGCGACACCGCGCGACCCGAACCGCTCGAAGAACGCCGACTGCGGCTTGACCGCCGCGACCTCGGGCCCGAGCGCTTCGGCGGCAGCGAGCGAGAACCGCTCGAGTCCCTCCAGGGAGTCCGGGAGCCCCCAGGCGGCCAGCAACGCCGCATGGGGGTCGATGCCCGCGCACAGCGGACCGCGGGTGTCCATCGCGGCCCGCAGCCTGGACCCGAATGCAGTCATCGTCCTTGCTCCCTTGCTGTCGCGGCGTTGACCCGGTGGGGCCACAGCGGTCCTTCGTAGACGAAGGCGGTGTAGGCCTGCAGGAGATCGGCGCCGGCGTCGAGCCGCTCCAGGGCGTCCTCGGGCGTGGCGATCCCGCCGACACCGACGAGGGTGATCGCGTCGCCGACCCGGCCACGCAGCAGGCGGATCACCTCCACCGCCCGGGCGCGAAGGGGGGCGCCGGAGAGCCCGCCGGCGCCGGCCGCCTCGACCGCGGCGGCGGGCGTGACCAGACCCTCACGACCGATGGTCGTGTTGGTCGCGACGATGCCGTCCAGGCCGATCGCGAGCGCGAGGTCGGCCACCGCCAGGACGTCGTCGTCGCCGAGGTCCGGCGCGATCTTCACCAGCAGGGGCACGCGCCGCTCGGTGACGTCGTCGGCCCGACGGCGGACCGCGCGCAGGAGAGGCTCGAGCTTCGCCACCGACTGAAGATCGCGCAGGCCCGGCGTGTTCGGCGAGGAGACGTTGACGACCAGGTAGTCGGCGTACGGCGCGAGCAGGCCGGTGCTCTTCTCGTAGTCCGCCACCGCGGCGTCCTCGGGGACCACCTTGGTCTTGCCGATGTTGATGCCGACGACGGGTCGCCCCTGCCTCGGGTGGTCGAGCCTGTCGAGACCCAGGCGACGACTGCGCCGGGCGAGCCGCCGGGCGACCGCCTCCGCACCGTCGTTGTTGAAGCCCATCCGGTTCACCACGGCGCGGTCGGCCGGCAGCCGCACGAGCCTCGGTCGCGGGTTGCCCGGCTGCGGCTCGGCGGTCACGGTGCCGACCTCGACGAACCCGAAGCCGAGCCCGGCGAGCGCGTCGATCGCCAGCGCGTTCTTGTCGAACCCCGCGGCGAGACCGAGCACCGACGGGAACTCGATGCCCATGGCCTGCACGCCGGCCCGCTGCTTGCGTTGGGTGAGCTTGTCGAAACCGCTCAGGAGCGGACGCGCCGCCCTGATGCCCGCGAAGGCGGCGTGGTGGGCCTGCTCCGGGTCGACCCGCGTCAGGACCCGGTCGAACAGCGCACGGTAGGGACGCGTCACCTCAGCGGACCGCCCTCACGCACCGAGCACCGGCGCGATCACGGCCGCCCACTCCTGCAGCGACCGCACCCCGATCGAACCGGCCCGCTGGGCCTGGATGCCCTGCACCGCGGCGGCGAGGCCCTGGACGGTGGTGATCGACGGGATGCCGGCCAGCACCGCCGCCGTCCGGATCTCGTAGCCGTCCATGCGCGAGTCGCCGCCGGCGCTGTTGCCCGCCGGCGTGTTGACCACCAGGTCGACCTGCCCGTCGAGGATGAGCTGGACCGACGTCGGCTCGCCGTTGGGGCCGGTGCCCTCGAAGTGCTTGCGCACCACGGTGGCCTTGATCCCGTTGCGGCGCAGCACGTCGGCGGTGCCCTGGGAGGCGTAGATCTCGAAGCCGGAGTCGGCCAGCACCTTGACCGGGAAGATCATCGTGCGCTTGTCGCGGTTGGCCATGCTCACGAAGACGCTGCCCGAGGTCGGCAGCGGCCCGTACGCCGCCGCCTGCGACTTCGCGAACGCCGTGCCGAAGTCCGCGTCGAAGCCCATCACCTCGCCGGTCGACTTCATCTCGGGCCCGAGCACCGTGTCGACGAAGGCGCCGTCCGGGGTGCGGAACCGGTTGAAGGGCATCACCGCCTCCTTGACCGCGATCGGCGCGTCGCCGGGCAGGTCGCCGCCGTCCTTCTGGTGCAGCACTCCCGCGGCGCGCAGCGACGCCACCGTCTCCCCGAGCATGATCCGTGCAGCAGCCTTGGCCAGCGGCGTCGCGGTCGCCTTGGACACGAACGGCACCGTGCGGCTGGCCCGTGGGTTGGCCTCGAGCACGTAGAGCACGTCAGCGCCGAGCGCGAACTGGATGTTGAGCAGCCCGACCACGCCGATGCCGCGGGCGATCGCCTCGGTCGCCTCGCGGATCCGGTTGATCTCGCGTGCGCCGAGCGTGATCGGCGGCAGCGCGCACGAGGAGTCACCGGAGTGGATGCCGGCCTCCTCGATGTGCTCCATGACGCCGCCGAGGTAGAGGTCGGTGCCGTCGAAGAGCGCGTCGACGTCGATCTCGACCGCGTCGTCGATGAACCGGTCGACCAGCACCGGCCGGTCGGGGCTGATCTCGGTGGCCGCCTCGATGTAGGAGCGGAGCGCGTCGTCGCCGTACACGATCTGCATGCCGCGACCGCCGAGCACGTACGACGGCCGCACCAGCACCGGGTAGCCGATCTCGGCCGCGATCTCGCGGGCCTCGGCGAACGAGCTCGCGGTGCCGTGCTTCGGCGCGATCAGGCCGGCGTCGCGGAGCACACGACCGAACGCGCCGCGCTCCTCGGCCAGCTCGATCGCCGCGGGTGACGTGCCCACGATCGGCACGCCGGCATCCTCGAGTCCCTGGGCGAGCCCGAGCGGCGTCTGACCACCGAGCTGGCAGATCACCCCCGCGACCGGGCCGGCAGCGAGCTCGGCGTGGTAGACCTCGAGCACGTCCTCGAGCGTGAGCGGCTCGAAGTAGAGCCGGTCGGAGGTGTCGTAGTCGGTGGAGACGGTCTCCGGGTTGCAGTTGACCATCACCGTCTCGTAGCCGGCCTCGGACAGCGCCAGGCAGGCGTGGACGCAGGAGTAGTCGAACTCGATGCCCTGACCGATGCGGTTCGGACCCGACCCGAGGATGATCACGGCCTCCTTCGTCCGAGGCTGGACCTCCGTCTCCTCGTCGTAGGAGCTGTAGTGGTACGGCGTCCGCGCCGCGAACTCGGCAGCACACGTGTCGACGGTCTTGTACACGGGCCGGATGCCGAGGGCATGCCGCACGCCGCGGACGACGTCCTCGTGCATGTTGCGCATCTTGGCGACCTGCGCGTCGGAGAATCCGTGCCGCTTGGCCCTCCGGAGCAGGGCCGGGGTCAGCTCGGCGGCGTCGATGACCTCGCCGGCGATCTCGTTGATCAGGGCCAGCTGGTCGACGAACCACGGGTCGATGCCCGTCGCCTCCTGGATCTCCTCGGGCGTCGCACCCGCGCGGATCGCGTCCATCACGACCTTCAGCCGGCCGTCGGTGGGCGTCCGGATCTCCTCCAGCAGCGCCTGCTTGTCCAGGTCGACCCACCGGTGGCTCCAGTCGAAGGCCGCGTCCTTCTTCTCCAGGCTGCGCAGCGCCTTCTGCAGCGCCTCGGTGAAGTTGCGGCCGATCGCCATCGCCTCGCCGACCGACTTCATGTGCGTCGTCAGCGTCGCGTCGGCAGTGGGGAACTTCTCGAACGCGAACCGCGGCACCTTCACCACGACGTAGTCGAGGGTCGGCTCGAAGCTCGCCGGCGTCTCGGCGGTGATGTCGTTGGGGATCTCGTCGAGGGTGTAGCCGATCGCGACCTTCGCGGCGATCTTCGCGATCGGGAACCCGGTGGCCTTCGACGCGAGCGCGCTGGAGCGCGACACCCTCGGGTTCATCTCGATCACCACGACCCGGCCGTCGGTGGGGTTGACGGCGTACTGGATGTTGCAGCCGCCGGTGTCGACGCCGACGGACCTGATGATGCCGATCGCCAGGTCGCGCAGGTGCTGGTACTCGCGGTCGGTGAGCGTCATCGCCGGGGCCACCGTGATCGAGTCGCCGGTGTGCACGCCCATCGGGTCGAGGTTCTCGATGGAGCAGACGATCACCACGTTGTCGGCCTTGTCGCGCATCACCTCCAGCTCGTACTCCTTCCAGCCGATGATCGACTCCTCGAGGAGCACCTCGGTGGTGGGGCTGGCCGAGAGACCGGCGCCCGCGATGCGACGCAGGTCGCGCTCGTCGTAGGCGATGCCGGAGCCGGTGCCGCCCATCGTGAACGACGGCCGGACCACGACCGGGTAGCCGAGCTGCTCGGCGGCACCGAGGCAGTCGTCCATCGAGTGGCAGATGACGCTGCTGGCGACCTCTCCCCCGAGCTCCTCGACGATGCGCTTGAAGCTCTCCCGGTTCTCGCCGCGGTGGATCGCCTCGATGCTCGCGCCGATCAGCTCGACGCCGTACTTCTCGAGGACGCCGTTCTCGGCCAGCGAGATCGCCGTGTTGAGAGCGGTCTGGCCGCCGAGGGTGGCGAGGAGGGCGTCGGGCCGCTCCTTCTCGATCACCTTCTCGACGAACTCGGGAGTGATCGGCTCGACGTACGTCGCATCGGCGAACTCGGGGTCGGTCATGATCGTCGCCGGGTTGGAGTTGACCAGGACGACCCGCAGGCCCTCCTCCTTGAGCACCCGGCAGGCCTGGGTGCCCGAGTAGTCGAACTCGCACGCCTGGCCGATCACGATCGGCCCGGAGCCGATCACCAGGACCGACTTGATGTCGTCACGCTTCGGCATCAGTTGCCTTTCCCGGTGGTTGAGCCTGTCGAAACCATGAGGTCGAGGAACCGGTCGAACAGGTACGCCGCGTCGTGCGGTCCGGCCGCTGCCTCCGGGTGGTACTGCACCGAGAAGGCCCTGAGTGTTCCCTCGGCGTCCCGCAGCTCGAGTCCCTCGACGACGTCGTCGTTGAGGCAGACGTGGCTGACCGTCGCCTCGCCGTACGGCGTCGTGGTGATGCCGTCCAGGGGCGCCGCGACGGCGAAGCCGTGGTTGTGCGCCGTGACCTCGACCTTGCCCGTGGTCCGGTCGATCACCGGCTGGTTGATGCCGCGGTGGCCGTACTTGAGCTTGAAGGTGTCGAAGCCGAGCGCCCGCCCGAACAGCTGGTTGCCGAAGCAGATCCCGAAGTAGGGCAGTCCACGCTGCAGGGCGTCCTGCAGCAGGGCGATCTGGTGGGTCGTGGCGGCCGGGTCGCCGGGGCCGTTGGAGTAGAACAGCCCGTCAGGCCCTCCTGTGTCGGCACCGACCGCGAGCACGTCGTCGATGGTCGCCGTCGCCGGCAGCACGTGCACCTCGATGCCGCGCTCGCTCATCATCCGGGGCGTGTTCGCCTTGATGCCGAGGTCGAGGGCGGCGACCGTGGCCACCTTCGTGCCGACCGCGGGGACCACGTAGGCCTCGGCGGTGGTCACCTCGTCGGCGAGCTCCGCACCGGCCATCTGCGCGCTGGCGAGGACGCGCTGGAGCAGCGCCGCCGGGTTGGTCTCGACGCTGGAGATGCCGACGCGCATCGCTCCCCTCTCCCGGAGGTGGCGGGTGAGCGCTCGGGTGTCGATGCCACTGATGCCGACCACGCCCTGGTCACGCAGGGCGTCGTCGAGGGTGCCGGTCGAGCGCCAGTTGGACGGCACCCGGGCGGGGTCGCGGACGACGTACCCGCTGACCCAGATGCGGCTGGACTCGGGATCCTCGTCGTTCATGCCGGTGTTGCCGATGTGCGGCGCGGTCATGACGACGACCTGGCGGTGGTACGACGGGTCGGTGAGCGTCTCCTGGTAGCCGGTCATCCCGGTCGCGAACACCGCCTCGCCGAACGTCTCCCCCGTCGCGCCGTAGGGCTCGCCGCGGAAGGTGCGCCCGTCCTCCAGGACGAGGATCGCCTCACTCCCGGTGGTTGAGCCTGTCGAAACCGAACTTGTCGAAACCACTACTGGTTGCTCCCATCGTTGTGCCGGGCGAGCTTCGAGATCGTGCGGACCCAGGCGGCCACGTCCGGCTGGACCGCCGCCTTGCCGTTGCCCAGCTGCGCCTTCGCGGCGTCGCGGACGCTGCGCGCGGCGTCGAGCCGGAAGCCGGTCTCCCAGTCGTGCCCTTCGTGCTCCCAGCGCACGACCAGGAGGTCGGCGACGGGCTTGCCGTGGAACTGCTCCGCGGTGCGGGCGCCGCGGAGTGCGTCGGTGCGGATCCGGAACGAGCCGGCGATCCGGACCACGTCCAGCGCCTCGGCCGACAGCGACAGCCGCGCCTGGCTCCTCGCCGCGAGGCTCTGACCGACGACGCGCTCGCCGTGGTCGTCGAGGGTGCCGAGGTAGCGGGCCGAGGCCTGCATCCGGGCAGGGGGCAGCTCGGCGATCGATGGTATCGGCACGAGCGGTGGCACCTTCCGGCGCCGCCATCCGCGGCGCCCGGCTGCGTTGTCGTCGGTCGACGTCCGCTCCGCAAGCTCCGCTGAAGGACGCCTTCCCTCCTCCGCCTTGCCTGGCACCACGTCTGACGACGCCGGCTTTCTGAATATCGCCATCAGGTGAGCTTCCCGTCGAGCACCGTCGGCTTGCCACGGAGGAAGGTCGCGACCACGCGGCCGGGCAGCTCCATGCCGGCGTACGGGGTGTTGCGCGAGAGCGACGCCATCTCGCTGGCCTCGATCGTGCGCGTCGCCGCGGCGTCGTAGAGCACCACGTTGGCGGGCTCGCCCTCCGCGATCGGTCGACCGTGCCCCTCGAGGCGGCCGATCCTGGCGGGGACGGCCGACATCCGCTCCGCCACACCGGCCCAGTCGATCAGGCCGGTGTCGACCATCGTGTGCTGGACGATCGAGAGCGCGGTCTCCAGGCCGAGCATGCCGAACGCGGCCGCCTGCCACTCGCAGTCCTTGTCCTCGTGCGGGTGCGGCGCGTGGTCGGTGGCGACGATGTCGAGAGTGCCGTCGGCCAGCCCGGCGCGCACCGCCTCGACGTCGGCCTGGGTGCGCAGCGGCGGGTTCACCTTGTAGATCGGGTCGTACGTCGCGGCCAGCTCGTCGGTCAGCAGCAGGTGGTGCGGACACACCTCGGCCGTGACGTTCCAGCCCTTCGTGCGGGCCCACCGCAGGATCTCCACCGACCCGGCGGTCGAGACGTGGCACACGTGCAGCCGCGACCCGACGTGCGCGGCGAGCAGGCAGTCGCGGGCGATGATCGCCTCCTCCGCGACGGCCGGCCAGCCACGCAGGCCGAGGCGGCCGCTGAGCTCGCCCTCGTTCATCTGCGCCTCTTCGGTGAGTCGAGGCTCCTGCGGGTGCTGGGCGATGACCCCGTCGAACGCCTTGACGTACTCCAGCGCCCGCCGCATCAGCACCGGGTCGGAGACACACTTGCCGTCGTCGGAGAAGACCCGGACCCGGGCAGCGGAGTCGGCCATCGCACCGAGCTCGGCCAGCCGCTCGCCGGCGAGCCCCACCGTGACGGCACCCACCGGGAACACGTCGCAGTAGCCGGCCTCGCGGCCCAGCCGCCAGACCTGCTCGACGACGCCCGCGGTGTCCGCCACCGGCTCGGTGTTCGCCATCGCGTGCACAGCGGTGAAGCCGCCCATCGCCGCGGCACGGGTGCCGGTCTCGACGGTCTCGGCGTCCTCCCGGCCCGGCTCGCGCAGGTGGGTGTGCAGGTCGACGAGGCCGGGCAGCGCGATCAGACCGGTGGCGTCGATCGTCTCGACATCTCCCGCGTTCGAGCGGGTCGAGACGTCGGTCACCGAGGCGATCCGTCCGTCCGCGATGAGGATGTCAGAGGGCTCGCCGCCGAGGATCCGGGCGCCCGTGAGCAGGTAGTCGGTCACGCGTCGTTCTCCCCATCTCCGGTGGTTGGGCCTGTCGACCCTTCGACAGGCTCAGGGACCGTGTCTCCAGTGGTGATTGCTGGTTCGGCCCCGCCCAGCAGGAGGTAGAGGACCGCCATCCGGACCGCGACGCCGTTGGTGACCTGCTCGACGATCACCGAGCGCTCCGAGTCGGCGACGTCGGCGGTGATCTCCATGCCACGGATCATCGGGCCGGGGTGCATCACGATCGCGTGGTCCTGCAAGGTCGCCATCCGGCGCGCGTCCAGGCCGTAGCGCCGCGAGTACTCCCGCACGCTCGGGAAGTACGACGCGTTCATCCGCTCGCGCTGCACCCGCAGCATCATCACCACGTCGGTCTTCGGCAGCACCGCGTCGAGGTCGTAGGAGGTCTGGACGTTCCAGCTGTCGACGCCGTACGGCAGCAAGGTGGGCGGCGCCACCAGGGTGACCTCGGCGCCGAGGGTGTGCAGCAGCAGCGCGTTGGAGCGGGCGACCCGGCTGTGCAGGACATCACCGACGATGGCGACGCGGCGGCCGTCGAGGCCCTGGCCCTTCTCGGGGGCGAGGTGCCGGGTCATGGTGAACGCGTCGAGCAGTGCCTGGGTCGGGTGCTCGTGCGTGCCGTCGCCGGCGTTGATGACGCTCGAGCGCGACCACCCGGCGTTGGCGAGGTTGTGCGGTGCGCCCGAGGCCCAGTGCCGGACCACGACGGCGTCCGCGCCCATCGCCTCGAGGGTGAGTGCTGTGTCCTTCAGCGACTCGCCCTTGCTCAGCGAGGAGCCCTTGGCGGAGAAGTTGATGACGTCGGCCGACAGGCGCTTGGCGGCGGCCTCGAAGGAGATCCGGGTGCGGGTGGAGTCCTCGAAGAAGAGGTTGACGATGGTGCGCCCGCGCAGGGCGGGGAGCTTCTTGATCGGCCGGTCGGCGAGCGAGCGGAGCTCCTCGGCGGTCTCGAGGATGAGCTCGGCGTCGTCGCGGGTGAGGTCGGCAGCGCTCAGCAGGTGCTTCTTCATCGAATGGTCACCGAGTCCTCCCCGTCGTGCTCCTCGAGCCGTACGGCGACCGACTCGGCCGTCGAGGTCGGGAGGTTCTTGCCCACGAAGTCGGCCCGGATCGGCAGGTCGCGGTGGCCGCGATCGACCAGGACCGCCAGCCGCACCGCGCGCGGCCGGCCGATGTCGTTCATCGCGTCCAGGGCGGCCCGGATCGTGCGTCCGGAGTAGAGGACGTCGTCGACGAGGACGACGGTCTTGTCATCGATGCCCCCGGGCGGGATCTCGGTCGGCAGGAGCGCGCGAGCCGGGCGCATCCGCAGGTCGTCGCGGTACATCGTGACGTCGAGGGAGCCGACCGGCACGTCGATGCCCTCGACCTCGGAGATCTTCGCGGCGATCCGGTGCGCGAGGTGGACCCCGCGGGTCGGGATGCCGAGAAGGACCAGGTCGCGGGAGCCGCGGTTGCGCTCGAGGATCTCGTGGGAGATGCGGGTGAGTGCCCGGCTGAGGTCACGGGCGTCGAGGACGGTGCGCCCGGTATCGGGGCCGGTCTCGCTGCCGGTGTCGGGCTGCTCGGCGAGCTCGGGTTGGGTAGGCGGCATCGCGCCTGACCTCCTTCTCCGCCTCACGGGACGGATCGTTAAAGGATGTCGAACGGCCCGATCCTAACAGCCTGCCGGACCCGTCCGTCGACGAGCGAGGACCGGCGATACCGCCTCGTGCGCGGTGTCGCCGGTCCTCTGTTCCATCACCCGCAGGAACTGTGGATCAGGACGTCAGGAGAACGCGTCCTTGACGTTCCCGGCAGCGTCCTTGACCTTCTCGCCGGCCTGCTTGACGTTGGCCTTGGTCTGGTCGCCCTTGCCCTCGGCCTCGAGGTCCTCGTTGTCCGTGGCCTTGCCGTAGGTCTCCTTGACCTTGCCGACTGCCTCATCGGTCTTGTTCTCGAGCTTGTCGTCGGTACCCATCGGGGTCCCCCATCCTTGCTCGGGTCGATCCTCGTCGGATCCGGTCCGACCGCAGTTGCGGTCAATCCGGCGAGTACCCCTCGCCCCCGGGCACAAACGTGATCCGGGTCTCACGCATGAAGACGGGCCGCCGCGACCAGACCGCGGAAGAGGCCGACGTCCTCCTGGGTCTCCGGGTGCCACTGCACCCCGACCCAGAACCGGCGCGACGGGTGCTCGATCGCCTCGACGGTGCCGTCGCCGGCGTGCGCGGCCGCGACGAGGCCCGGATGGAGCCGGACCGACTGGTGGTGGTGGCAGCGGACGGTGCGCTGCGGACCGACGAGCCCGGCGACGGTCGTGCCGGGGACGGTGGTCACCTCGAGCTCGCCGTAGAGATCCGCGCCGGGTGAGTGCTGCTCGTGGCCGACCACGTCGGGGGTGTGCTGGTCGAGCGCGCCGCCGATCCGCGCGGCCTCGAGCTGCATGCCCCGGCAGACCATCAGCGTCGGCAGGTCGCGTTCCGCGGCGCCGTCCAGCAGGGCCAGCTCCCAGGCGTCGCGGTCGGGACGCGTGCCGGTCGTGCGCGGGTGCGCCTGCTCGGCGTACCGGCTCGGGTCGACGTCGGCACCGCCGGCCACGACGAGGCCGTCCACGCGGTCCAGCACCGTGCCGGCGGTCCCGGGGTCCGCGGGTGGCAGCAGGACCACAGCGGCGCCGGCCGCACCCAGAGCCTGCGCGTACGCCGCGTGCAGCAGGTCCGCGAGCTCGTCCCAGACGCCCCAGCGCGCCTGCTCGCGGTACGTCGTGATGCCTACGACCGGGACCCCCGTCATGCCGACGGCCTCACATCGGAGTGACGTAGGCGCCGGAGATCCCGCCGTCGACGAGGAAGGTGTTGGCCGTGATGAAGCTGGACTCGTCGGAGGCCAGGAACAGCACGGCGTTGGCCATCTCCTCGGGCTCGGCGAACCGGCCCATCGGCACGTGCACGAGCCGACGAGCGGCGCGCTCGGGATCCTTCGCGAACAGCTCCTGCAGCAGCGGCGTGTTCACCGGACCGGGACAGAGGGCGTTCACGCGCACTCCCTCGCGGGCGAACTGCACGCCGAGCTCGCGCGACATCGAGAGAACGCCGCCCTTGGAGGCGGAGTAGGAGATCTGCGACGTGGCGGCACCCATCACCGCGACGAACGACGCGGTGTTGATGATCGAGCCGCGCTGCTGCTCGAGCATGTAGGGCAGCACCGCCTTGCAGCACAGGTAGACGCTGGTCAGGTTGACCTCCTGGACCCTGCGCCAGGCGTCGAGGTCCGTGTCGAGGATCGAGTCGTCGTCCGGAGGCGAGATGCCGGCGTTGTTGAACGCCACGTCGACCGACCCATAGGTCTCCTTGGCCTGCGCGAACAGCGCGTCGACCTGTTGCTTGTCGGTGACCTCGGTGTGCACGTACAGCCCGCCGATCTCGTCAGCGACCTCCTTGCCGCGAGCATCGTCGATGTCGGCGATGACGACGTTCGCGCCCTCCTCGGCGAAGCGACGCGCGGTGGCGAGGCCGATGCCCGAGCAGCCGCCGGTGATCACGGCGGTGCGGGAGTCGAGGCGTCCTGGCATGGGATGGGTTCCTGTTCTGTGGTGGAGGTGAGTCAGTCGTGGGCGTAGAAGACGTTCTTGACCTCGGTGAAGCCGTGCGGCGCGTCGGGGCCGAGCTCACGGCCGAGGCCGGACTGCTTGAACCCGCCGAACGGCGTCCAGTAGCGCACCGAGGAGTGCGAGTTGACGCTGAGGTTGCCGGCCTCGACCGCGCGCGAGACCCGGAGCGCCCGGCCGAGGTCGCGGGTGAAGATCGAACCGGACAGCCCGAACTCGGTGTCGTTGGCCAGCCGCACGGCGTCGGCCTCGTCGTCGAACGGCATCACCGCGACCACCGGGCCGAACACCTCCTCGCGCCAGATCCGCTCGCTGGGCGAGCGAGCCTCCACGACGGTCGGCGGGAACCAGTGGCCGGGTCCGGACGGTGCGCTGCCGGCGAACGCCACCTGCGCCTCGTCGACGAAGCCCTGGACGACGGACTTCTGCTGGGCGGAGATCAGGGGGCCCATCTCGCTGTCGCGGTCACTCGGGTCGGCGACCCGCAGGCCGGTCACCGCCGGCTCGAGCAGGCTCACGAACTCGTCGTACGCCGACCTCTCGACGAGGATCCGCGACCGGGCACAGCAGTCCTGGCCGGCATTGTCGAAGACGGCGTACGGCGCACTCGCCGCGGCCTTGCCGAGGTCGGCGTCGGCGAAGACGATGTTGGCGCTCTTGCCGCCGAGCTCGAGGGTCACCCGCTTCACCTGGTCGGCGCACCCGCGCATGATCTGCTTGCCCACCCCGGTCGATCCGGTGAAGCACACCTTGCGCACCAGCGGGTGGGTGACGAACCGCTCACCGACGATGGAGCCCTTGCCGGGCAGCACCGTGAACACGCCCTCCGGCAGGCCGGCCTCGCGGCCGAGCTCCGCGATCCGGATCGCAGTCAGCGGGGTCAGCTCGGCCGGCTTGAGCACGACCGTGTTGCCCGCCGCCAGCGCCGGTGCGAAGCCCCAGCCGGCAATCGGCATCGGGAAGTTCCACGGCACGATGATGCCGACCACGCCCAGCGGCTCGTGGAAGGTGACGTCCAGACCGCCCGGCACCGGGATCTGCCGCCCGGAGAGCCGCTCCGGTGCGGCGCTGTAGTAGTTCAGCACGTCGCGGACGTTGCCGGCCTCCCACACCGCGTTGCCCCAGGTGTGCCCGGAGTTGCGGACCTCCAGCTCGGCGAGCTCCTCGACCGCGTCGTCGACCAGGGCCGCGAACCGGCGCAGCAGCCGCGCTCGCTCCCCCGGCGCCACGTCGCGCCAGGCGGGAAACGCCTCGTGGGCCCGCTCGATCGCCGCGTCGGCGTCGGCCAGCGACGCCAGCGTCACCTCGGTGACGAGCTCCTCGGTGGCCGGGTTGACCACCTCGTGCACGGTCCGGTCCACGTCACATCCTCTCGCTGGACAAATGGCTTCTCACATTCGTTCGCTGTGCAGATGGCTTCTCACATTCGTTCGAAGCTGCGTCGCAGCTCCCAGTCGGTCACGGCGGCGCCGAACGCCGCCAGCTCGACGTCGGCCATGTTGGTGTAGTGGTCGACCACCTCGTCGCCGAGCAGCTTGCGGGCGACGACGGACTCGTGGAACGCGTTGCGCGCCTCGAGCAGCGTCGACGGCACGTGCGGCTTGTCGGAGGCGTAGGCGTTGCCGACCAGCTGCGGCTCCAGCGGGAGCCGCTCCTCGATGCCGTGCAGCCCACCGGCCAGCATCGCTGCGAGAGCGAGGTAGGGGTTCACGTCGCCGCCGGGCACGCGGTTCTCCAGCCGGGCCGAGGCACCGGTGCCGACCAGCCGGATCGCGCAGGTGCGGTTGTCGAACCCCCACGCGATCGCCGTGGGTGCGAACGAACCGGCTGCGAACCGCTTGTAGGAGTTCACGTTGGGCGCGTAGAGGAGCGTGAAGTCACGCATGGTGGCCAGGAGCCCCGCGATGAAGTGGTCGTACGTCGGCGACCGGTCGGCCCCCTCGCCGAAGACCAGCGTGCCGTCGGCCGCGCGCAGGGACAGGTGGATGTGGCAGGAGTTGCCCTCCCGCTCGTTGTACTTCGCCATGAACGTCAGCGCCTTGCCGTGACGAGACGCGATCTCCTTGGCCATCGTCTTGTAGACCGCGTGGTTGTCGGCGGTCACCACCACGTCGTCGTACAGGAAGCCGACCTCGTGCTGGCCGAAGTTGCACTCCCCCTTGGCGCCCTCGACGTTCATCCCCGCGGCGTACGTCGCGTTGCGGATCTCGCGCAGCAGGGGCTCGACCCGGCTGGTGCCGAGGATCGAGTAGTCGACGTTGTACTGGTTCGACGGCTGCAGGTCGCGGTAGCCGGAGCTCCACGCCTCCTCGTAGGTGGTGTCGAACAGGATGAACTCCAGCTCGGTGCCCGCCAGCGCGACGAACCCAGCCTCGGCCGCGCGCTCGACCTCCCGGGCGAGGATGGCCCGGGGCGACTGCACGACCGGCCGGCCGTCGGGCCACGCGAGGTCGCACTGCACCATCGCGGTGCCGGGCAGATGCGGCAGCAGCCGGATCGTCGCCAGGTCGATGACGAACTCCATGTCGCCGTAGCCCTGCTCCCACGAGGAGATCGCGTAGCCGTCGACCGTGTTCATGTCGATGTCGACAGCGAGCAGGTAGTTGCAGCCCTCGGTGCCGTGGCCGAGCACGACGTCGACGAAGTACTGCCCGTGCAACCGTTTGCCCTGGAGCCGGCCCTGCATGTCGGTGAACGCCACCACCACGGTGTCCACCTCGCCGGTGCCGATCCGGCCCCGCAGGTCCTCCACCGTGAGCATGCGCCTGTTGCGTGGACTCATCTTCTCGATCACCTGTGTCCTTCGTCGTCAGCCGAGCAGGCCGCGCAGGAGCGCCGCCGTGTCTTCGCAGTGCTCGTTCATGACCCGGGCGGCCCTGCGTGCGTTGCCGGCGAGGATCGCCTTGACGATCGCCCGGTGCTGCGCCGTCGAGTGGGCGATGTTCACCGGAAGTACCGGGATCGCCTGGAGCATCTCGTCGAGCTCGGCCTGCACCTGGGTGACCGCCGCCATCGTGCGCGTGGACCCGCTCGCCGCGGCGATCGCCAGGTGCAGCCGTGAGTCGCACTGCCGATGCTCAGGTCCGGGCGGCGCCTCGGACACCGCCTCGAGCGCCTCCTCGAGCATTGCGCGGGTGGTCTGGTCCAGCTCGCTCTCGGCCGCGAGCGCCGCGGCGCCCGGCTCGACGATCCCGCGGAAGCGCAGGGAGTCGAGCAGGTCCGCGTGCCGGCCGCGGATCGCGGCCCGAGCCGCGGAGCGCCGGCGAGCCGGCTGGCGTCGGATCACCGTGCCGCCGCCACGGCCACGTGTGGTCTCGACCAGGCCCGCTGCGCGGAGCGCAGCGATGGCCTCCCGGAGCGTTGCGCGAGAGACTCCCAGCCGCTCGGCCAGCTCGCGTTCGGCCGGCAACACGGTGCCTTGCGGGTAGACGCCCAGGCGGATCGCGGTTGCCAGCTGTTCCACGCACGCTTCGAACGCGTGGTGGCCGCGCACGGGACGGAGCACTGCCTGCGGCAGACGGAGCACGTCGGGGGCGGCAGGCACGGGGTCAGTCTCGATTCAGGAAGTCGGCATGTCAACGATCGCGAACAACAAAGGTCGGAGTTCATACCAATTTAACGCCGACCTGTTTACAGGCTGCGGGGGGCGGGTCTAGCGTCCGTCCCAGAGTCCGCCCGACCGAGAGGTGCACCATGCCGGAAGCACACGAGCCCGTTCCCGAGCACCACACCCTGAGCGCTGACGAACTGCACCTCGCCAAGCTCGGCTACAAGCAGGACCTGTCGCGAAGCTGGTCGGGGTTCTCCAACTTCGCCATCTCGTTCTCGATCATCTCGATCCTCGCCGGTTGCTTCACCAGCTTCGCGCTCGGCTGGAACAACGGCGGTCCGGCCGCGATCGCCTTCGGCTGGCCGATCCTGTCGGTGTTCATCCTGATCATCGGCCTGACCATGTCGGAGCTCGTGTCGGCGTACCCGACCTCTGGCGGCATCTACTGGTGGGCCTCGAAGCTCGGCGGCCCGAAGGCGGGATTCTTCACGGGCTGGCTGAACCTGATCGGGCTGCTCGCGATCGACGCGTCGGTGGCGTACGGGTGCGCGAGCTTCTTCGACGCCTTCCTCGGCTACTTCAACGACTCCTGGGCGAAGCACTACTCCCTGAAGCGGGTCTTCATCGAGTTCATCATCGTGCTGGCCCTCGCAGCGCTGGTGAACATCTTCTCCAGCCACCTGCTCGCAGTGATCAACAACGTCTCGGTCTGGTGGCACGTCGTCGGATCGCTCATCGTGGTCGCCATCTTGTGGTTCTTCCTCAAGGACGGCGCCGACCACGCATCGTTCAAGGACGTGTTCGGCACGACGGTCAACAACACAGGGCTGTTCGGAGGACACAAGGGCTTCGGGTTCATCCTCTACGTGCTACCGCTGTCGGGGATCCTCACGCAGTACACGATCACCGGGTACGACGCGTCGGTGCACCTCTCGGAGGAGACCCACGACGCCGCCGACTCCGCTGCCCGCGGCATCTGGCAGTCGATCCTCTACTCGGCGATCGGCGGCTGGATCCTGCTGCTCACGTTCCTGTTCGCGGTGCAGTCCGTCGGTGACGAGACAACCGTGTCGGGCGGCAGCGTCTTCGGCATCTTCAACCAGGCGCTGACCGCGCACACCGCTGGTGTGGTCGTCTTCATCTCGATGGCCGGCCAGTTCTTCTGCACGTGCGCCTGCATGACCAGCACCAGCCGGATGATGTTCGCCTTCAGCCGGGACCGCGTCGTGCCGGGCCACCAGCTGTGGTCGAAGCTGAACGCCCAGCGCGTCCCGGTCTACGGCGTGATCGCCTCGGCGGTCATCGCGCTGATCATCACGCTGCCCGCTCTCATCACCGTCGACATCAACGGCGCCCCGGTGCCGGTCGCGTTCTTCGCGGTCGTCTCGATCGGCGTGATCGGGCTCTACCTCGCGTTCGCCATCCCGATCTGGCTGCGGTGGAAGCACGGCGAGAACTTCGAGGTGGGCAGCTGGAACAACGGCCAGAAGTACCGCTGGATGAACCTGGTCGCCGTGGTCGAGATCGTCGTGATGAGCATCGTCGGCATCCTCCCGACCGCAAGCGTCGGCGTGCCCTGGATGGACGGCTTCTCGATGAAGTACGTCAACTACGCGATCATCGTCGTCCCGGTCGCGCTCTTGGCGCTGCTGGTCTACTGGGAGGTCTCGGTCAAGCACTGGTTCACCGGCCCGGTGCGCACGGTCGACGAACCGACGGTGGGTGGCCCACCGCTCGAGCCCGTCGGCTGACCGGCGGACGTTGGGGACGACCGAGGGGGTGGACCGCCTCGCCATCCTGGCGGGGCGGTCCTGGTCGGTCACGGACCTGCCCGGCGGGCTCACCAACGTCAACGTGCGGGTCACCACCGACGACGACCTCGAGCCTCCGCTGGACGTCGTCGTGCGGTGCTCGCACGGGGACGCCGACCTGCTCGGCATCGACCGCGAGGCCGAGCACCGCAACACGGTGGCAGCTGCACAGGCCGGTGTGGGCGCCCCGGTCCTGGAGTTCCGTCCCGACCTGCGGATGCTCGTGATCGGCTTCCTGCCCGGACGCGCGCTGGCCGACGAGGACTTCACCGATCCCGACGTGCTCGTCAGGTCGGCGCGGGCCGTGCGCCGGCTGCACGGGGGTCCGAGGTTCGCCGGCGAGTTCGACATGTTCGCCCGGCAGGCGGCGTACCTGGCCACGATCCGGGAGCATGGCTTCCGGCTGCCGGCCGACTACGAGTCGTACGCCGGCGCATGGGCCGACGTGCGATCGGCGCTCGCGGCGGTCCCCCGCGCGAGCGTGCCGTGCAACAACGACCTGCTGGCCGCGAACTTCATCGACGACGGCGACCGGGTCTGGCTCATCGACTACGAGTACTCGGGCAACAACGATGCGAGCTTCGAGCTCGGCAACACCGTGGCCGAGTGCGGCTTCACGCCGGAGATGACCGATGCCTGGGCTGAGGCGTACTTCGGCGCGCCGACGCGAGCCGACCTCGCACGGGTGCGGCTGCAGTCGCTGTGCAGCAGCTATGGGTGGTCGCTGTGGGGCTTCATCCAGGCCGCGGCGAGCCCGCTCGACTTCGACTTCTGGTCGTGGGGCGTCGAGCGCTACGAGAAGGCTCGCCAGACCTTCGCCGATCCCGCACTCCCCCGTCTGATGGAGGAGGCCGCCCGTGGGTGAGCTGCCGTCCCGTGCGCGCGTGGTCGTCGTCGGTGGTGGCGTGATCGGGACCAGCGTTGCCTACCACCTCACCAAGCTCGGCTGGACCGATGTGCTGCTGCTCGAGCAGGGCCACCTCTCCGGCGGTACGACGTGGCACGCGGCCGGCCTGGTCGGCCAGCTCCGCGCGACGGAGAGCGGCACCCGGCTCGTGCAGTACTCGGCCTCGCTCTACGAGTCGCTCGAGGCCGAGGTCGGCCTGTCGGCAGGCTTCAAGCGGGTCGGCGGTGTGACGGTGGCGCGGACACCCGACCGGATGATGCACCTGCGCCGGACAGCGGCCTCCGCGGAGGCCTACGGCCTGGAGTGCGAGCTGCTGACGCCAGCCGAGGCGCTCGACCGCTGGCCGCTCGTGCGCGTCGACGACCTCGAGGGGGCGCTCTGGCTCCCCGGCGACGGGACCGTCAACCCCACCGACGTGACGCAGGCCCTCGCGCGGGGTGCCCGGCAGGGCGGTGCCGTGATCGCGGAGC
>JAEKKP010000018.1 GCA_019510315.1 Propionibacteriales bacterium | reverse complement strand
CCGGTACGCCGATCTCGGTGGCCAGGCCCTCGACGTCGGCCGCCTTCTTGAGCACGCCGCTCTTGAACCAGCGGCCCGGGAACGGTTGTCGCGGGCTCAGGCCGGCGAACAGGTAGCGGTTGCGGTAGCGCTGGTCGAAGACCATCCACGACGGCACGTGCCCGACACCGGTCTCCTCGCCCTTGTAGATCTCGTGCACCGCCTCGACGTACGGCAGCGCCTCGTTCATGAACCGGCGGCCCGCGGCGTTCACGATGATCGACCCGGGCAGGTTGCGCTCGGCCAGGCAGAACCACGGTCCGTTCGGCAGCGGGATGGTCGGCCCCCACCACGCGTCGTCCATCAGGTCGATCTCGGCCCCGGCCGCGATGCCGGCGAGGATGCCGCCCCCGGCGTTGCTCGGGGCGCCGGTCGTCCAGTCGACCGACGTCGGCTGCGGCTGGTACTTCTCCCGCATCTCGAGGTTCTTCTCGAACCCGCCGCTGCCCATGATCACGCCGCGCGTCGCCCGGATCTCCGTGGCGACGCCGTCCTTGAGGACCCTGACGCCGGTCACCCGGCCGCCCTCGATCACGACGCCGGTCAGCTCGGTGTCGTAGGACACCGGGACGCCGGCGTCGAGGAGGCCCTTGCGCAGCCCGATCGCGAGCGCGTTGCCCATCGCGTACATCTTCCGGCCGAGCACCATCGAGACGAGCCGCATCAGCATCACCCGCAGCATCGTCAGCGGACCCTTGAGCGTCCGCAGGCCGAGGCTGATCTTGCGGTAGTCGGCCTGGGTCACGATGAGGTTCGCCGGCGCCTTCCCGTACGGCGGGTGCAGCCGCTCGAGCTCGTCGCCCAGGAACCGTGCATCGAGCGGGACCGGCTCGACGGTGCGGCCGCGGGCCCGGCCGCCGGGCGCCTCGGGGAGGTAGTCGGCGTACTCGGGCACCCAGGTGAACCGGACGGGCGTGTTGTCGCGGACGAACTCCATCACCTCGGGGCCGCGGTCGATGTAGGTGTCGCGGCGGACCTTGGGGACGACGTCGCCGACGATCGAGTCGAGGTACTTCTTGGACTCCTCGAGGTCATCGGCCTCGCCGGCCGCGACGAGCGCGTAGTTGCCGGGGATCCAGACGCCGCCGCCGGAGCGTGCGGTCGAGCCGCCGAACCAGCTGCTCTTCTCGATCACGAGCGTGTCCAGGCCCTGCCGCGCGGCGGCGAGCGCGGCCGTCATCCCGGCGGCACCGGCGCCGACCACGACGACGTCGTAGACCGTCTTGACGGGGACGTCTGGGGAGGCCCTCATGGCGAGAAACTGTAACAGGTTCTAGTATCAGGGACGTGAACAAGGATGAGGCCGTCGTCGCGGCCGCCGAGCGGCTGGCGCAGGCGCAGGCGACCCGGGTGCCGTGCGCCCCGGTCCGGGACCTGATCGGCACCGACGACCTGGCCGCGGCGTACGCCGTGCAGCAGCAGCTCGTGCACGCCAGGCTCGCCGCCGGCGCGACCGTGGTGGGCCGCAAGATCGGCGCGACCTCGGAGGCGGTGCAGCAGCAGCTCGGTGTCGACCAGCCCGACTTCGGCTACCTGCTCTCCGACATGGACGTGAGTGACGCCGCGTCCGGCGCCGGCCCGATCTCGATGGGGTCGCTGCTCCAGCCGCGGGTCGAGGCAGAGGTGGCGTTCCGGCTGGGCCGCGACATCGACGTGCCGGAGGAGGAGATCACGCTGGAGCTCGTGCGCGCCGCGGTCGACGTCGCCCTTCCGGCGCTCGAGATCGTCGACTCCCGCATCGCCGACTGGAAGATCGGGTTCACGGACACCGTCGCCGACTGCGCCTCCAGCGCGCTGTTCGTCGTCGGCACCGACGCTCGCCCGCTGACCGCCCCGGGAATCAGTGGCTGTGAGCCGGTCGACGTCGAGATGTCGCTGAGCATCAACGGCGAGGTGCGCTCGTCCGGCAACGGCGCCGCGTGCCTCGGTGACCCGCTGGAGGCGCTGCGCTGGCTGGCGGTGCAGGCGAGCCGCTTCGGCGACCCGCTGCGCGCGGGCCACCTGATCCTGTCCGGGGCCCTGGGCCCCTTCGTGCCGTTCGAACCGGGAGACCGGGTCGAGGCGTCCATCAGCGGGTTCGCCCCGCTTCGTGTCGAGTTCGGGGAGTAGAGATGGTTTCGACAGGCTCAACCACCGGGAAGCTGACCGCCGCCATCGTCGGGCCGGGCAACATCGGCACCGACCTGATGTACAAGCTGTTGCGCAGCGAGGTGATCGAGCCACGCTGGATGATCGGCGTGGTCCCGGACAGCCCGGGACTCGAACGGGCGCGTGAGCACGGCCTGACGGCGAGCCACGAGGGCGTCGACTGGCTGCTCAAGCAGGACGAGCTGCCGGACCTGATCTTCGAGGCGACCAGCGCCTACATCCACCGCGAGTACGCACCCCGGTACGCCGAGGCCGGCATCCGCGCGGTCGACCTCACGCCCGCCGCCGTCGGCCCGGCCTGCATCCCGGCGGTCAACGGCGACGAGCACGCGGCTGCCGAGAACGTCAACATGATCACCTGCGGCGGTCAGGCGACGATCCCGATGGTGGCGGCCGTCTCCCGGGTCACACCGGTCTCCTACGCGGAGATCGTCGCCTCGGTGGCGTCGCTGAGCGCCGGTCCCGGCACTCGGCAGAACATCGACGAGTTCACCCGCACCACCGCCCGCGGGGTGGAGACGATCGGCGGTGCCGAGCAGGGCAAGGCGATCATCATCCTCAACCCGGCCGAGCCGCCGATGATCATGCGCGACACGATCTTCTGCGCCGTCGGTGCGGACGCCGACCGCGATGCGATCGCCGAGTCGGTGCACCGGATGGTGGCGGCCGTGCAGGACTACGTCCCCGGCTACCGCCTCCTGCAGGAGCCGCAGTTCGACGACCCGTCACCGGCCACCCGCGGGTCGACGAAGGTCAGCATCTTCATCGAGGTCGAGGGTGCGGGCGACTTCCTGCCGCCGTACTCCGGCAACCTCGACATCATGACCGCCGCAGCGACGCGCGCGGGCGAAGGCATGGCCCGACTCACCCTCGAAGGAGCCCTCGCATGAGCGTGTTCGGAGCAGCGGAGCTGAACCAGCTCGCCCGCACGTGGCGGGACACCGACCCGGCGTCCGACCTGGACATCCGGCTCACCGACACCTGCCTGCGCGACGGGTCGCACCACAAGCGGCACCAGTTCAGCGCCGAGGAGGTCCGGTCGATCATCGCGGCCCTCGACGACGCCGGCGTACCGGTGCTCGAGGTGACCCACGGCGACGGCCTGGGCGGGTCGAGCTTCAACTACGGGTTCAGCAAGACGCCGGAGCAGGAGCTGATCAAGATCGCCGCCGAGACGGCGAAGCGGGCGAAGATCGCGTTCCTGATGCTCCCGGGCGTCGGCACCAAGGACGACATCCGCGAGGCGCAGGGCAACGGCGGCTCGATCTGCCGGATCGCCACCCACTGCACGGAGGCCGACACCTCCGAGCAGCACTTCGGCCTCGCCCGCGAGCTGGGTCTCGAGACCGTCGGCTTCCTGATGATGAGCCACACCCAGCCTCCCGAGGTGCTCGCGAAGCAGGCCCGGATCATGGTCGACGCCGGCTGCCAGTGCGTGTACGTCGTCGACTCGGCCGGTGCGCTCATCCTCGAGGGTGTCTCCGACCGGGTGTCCGCGCTCGTCGCCGAGATCGGCCACGAGGCCACCGTCGGCTTCCACGGCCACGAGAACCTCGACCTCGGCGCCGGCAACACCGTCATGGCGGTCCGTGCCGGTGCCACCCAGATCGACGGATCGGTCCGCCGCTTCGGCGCCGGCGCCGGCAACACGCCGCTCGACGCCTTCGTCGGCATCTGCGACAAGCTCGGCTGGAGGACCGGCGTCGACTTCCTCAAGATCATCGACGCCTCCGAGGACGTCGTCCGTCCGGCGATGCCCGAGGAGTGCCGGCTCGACCGGATGACGATGATGATGGGGTACGCCGGCGTCTACAGCTCGTTCCTCAAGCACGCCGGCAACGCCGCCGACCGCTACGGCGTCTCCGGTGCCCGCATCCTCGCCGAGGCCGGCCGCCGCAAGCTGATCGGCGGCCAGGAGGACCAGCTGATCGACATCGCGCTCATGCTGAAGGCCGAGCAGGACGGCTGACGTTCTGCCCTGAGCAGAACGGAGCGGCAGGAGCGCGCTGCTCGGGCTAGCGTGGCTCCATGGGCGACGTACTCCCGTTCAAGCCGGCCACCCCGACGACCACCGAGGAGCCGCTCTGGCGCGAGCTGGTCGGCACGAGGCTGCGAGACCGGCGGCACGAGCGCGGCGAGCGGCTCGTCGACGTCGCGGAGCGGGCCGGCGTCTCCAGCCAGTACCTCTCCGAGGTCGAGCGCGGCCTGAAGGACCCGTCCTCGGAGATCCTGTCGGCCGTCGCCGGAGCGCTCGGGCTGTCGGTGCGCGAGATCGCCGGCGGCATCGCGCACGACCTCAGGGCAGGGCTACGGGCAGACCCCCGGGGCCCGCTGTGCCTCGCGGCCTGAGCACCTCGTCGACCAGGCCGTAGTCGACCGCGGCCGCCGCGGTCAGGACCAGGTCGCGGTCGGTGTCGTCGCGGACCTGCTGGGCGGTGCGACCGGTGTGCTGGGCGAGGATCTCCTCCAGCATCGACCGCACCCGGGCGATCTCCTCGGCCTCCAGGATCAGGTCCGGGATGGTCCCGCGCCCCTGCGCCGCCGGCTGGTGCAGCACCACTCGCCCGTGCGGCAGGATCGTGCGCTTGCCGGCGGCGCCGCCCGCGAGCAGCACGGCGGCCGTCCACGCGGCCTGGCCGACGCAGGTGGTCTCGACGGGCGCGCGGACGAACTGCATGGCGTCGTAGATCGCCAGCATCGCCGTGATCGAGCCGCCGGGGGAGTTGATGTAGAGGTTGATCGGCAGGTCGGGATTGTCGGACTCAAGGTGCAGCAGCTGGCCGATCAGCACGTTGGCCACGCCGTCGTCGATCTCGGTGCCGAGGTAGACGATCCGGTCCTCGAGCAGCCGGCTGAACAGGTCGACGGTGCGCTCACCGCGTGGAGTCCGCGTGGTGACGTAGGGGACCGTGTAGCTGCTCATCGCGCTGCTCCCAGTCCGACGCGCTGCGGCCGGGTCGGGCTGACGTCGTCCATCGACTCGATCACCCGGTCGACGAAGCCGTAGTCGAGCGCCTGCTCGGCGGTGAACCAGCGGTCGCGACGGGAGTCGCGCTCGATCGTCTCCACGTCCTGACCGGTGTGCCGGGCGACGAGGTTCAGCACCGTGTCGCGGGTGTGGCGCAGGTCGTCGGCCTGGATCTCGATGTCCATGGCAGTGCCGCCGATCCCGGCAGACCCCTGGTGCAGCAGGATCCGGGCGTGCGGGAGGGCGAACCGCTTGCCCGGCGTACCGGCGGACAGGAGGAACTGGCCCGCACTCGCCGCCATGCCCATCGCCAGGGTGCTGACGTCGTTGGGGATCAGCTGCATCACGTCGTGGATCGCGAGCATCGCGGGCACCGACCCGCCGGGGGAGTTGATCCAGAGGCTGATGTCGCTGCGAGGGTCCTCGGCGGAGAGCAGGAGGAGCTGGGTGCACAGCCGGTTGCCGTCGGCCTCCTCGAGGGCAGACCCCAGCACGATGATCCGCTGGGCCATCAGCCGGTGGGTGAGCTCGTCGTCGATGCCCCGCAGTGGTGTGGTCGTCATGGTCCCACCTTGGGCCGGGAGAGCAGGCCGGCCAAGGCGTTGCTGCCGTGGGCGGATCCGCTGACAGCGGACCGGCCTCAGGCGACGCTGTAGATCTGGTCCAGTACGTCGGCCAGGGCGTCCTCGCAGCCGATCTCCCACATGTGCGCGAGGTCCACCGGCCGCTGGTCCTCGTCGACCTCTCGCAGGTAGCTGATGGCCTCGGCGAGTTCAGTCGCTGAGAACTGAAAACCGTCGTCGCGATCGGGCGTGGGAAGGTCGAACCGGTCGGAGGCGGGATGCTCGGTGCGCTCGATCGGGTGCAGGAAACCGGTCGGCGTGCGCAGCGCGTAGCTGCCGTCGGCCGTCTGCTCGATCGCGAACCCGGCCGCGTGCTTGGCCTTGTGGTCGCTCTTGCAGCCCGGCCAGACGTTGTCCGTGTCGGTGGCGCCCTCGGGCCAGCGAACGCGGTGGTCGAGCTCTGCCTCGGTCGCCGGGATGTCGCACCCGGACCGGAAGCAGCTCCCGTAGTCGGCGACCACCCATGACCAGATTGAAGCCGTGGGCTGGTAGCTGGTGGTCGACAGCTCGACCATCGAGCCGGCCGGGTCCGTGAGCATCCGGTGCCAGGTCGACTCCGGACGCTGGGCGATCAT
>JAEKKP010000017.1 GCA_019510315.1 Propionibacteriales bacterium | reverse complement strand
TGGTTGCATTTGACCCCATGCCAGACCTCGAGCAACCTGCCGAGCTGGAGCTGTCGCGCGCGCACGACCCTGTCTTCGAGCTGCACGCCGGCGGCAAGATGGAGATCGCCTCGACCGTCGCGCTCAACGGTCCCGCCGAGCTGTCGATGGCCTACACGCCCGGCGTCGCCCGCGTGTGCGAGGCGATCGCCGAGGACCCCAGCATCTACCCCGACTACACGTGGACGGCCAACACCGTCGCCGTCATCACCGACGGCACCGCCGTGCTCGGGCTCGGCGACATCGGGCCGCGCGCCGCGATGCCCCGCGCGCCGCGATGCCGGTGATGGAGGGCAAGGCCGTGCTGTTCAAGCAGTTCGGCGGCATCGACGCGATCCCGATCTGCCTGGACACCACCGACGTCGACGAGCTCGTCGAGACGATCGTGCGGATGGCCCCGAGCTTCGGTGGCATCAACCTCGAGGACATCTCGGCGCCGCGCTGCTTCGAGGTCGAGGAGCGGCTCAAGCAGCGTCTCGACATCCCGGTGTTCCACGACGACCAGCACGGCACCGCCGTGGTCGTGCTCGCCGCGCTCGAGAACGCGATCCGGCTCACTGGCAAGTACCACGACACCCTCCGCGTCGTCGTCTCCGGAGCCGGCGCGGCCGGCGTCGCCGTCACGCGCATCCTGCTCGCCGCCGGCATCCCCGACATCGCGGTCGTCGACCGCACCGGGGTCCTGCACCGCGACCGCACCGACCTCAACCCCGTCAAGCGCGCGCTCGCTGCGGACACGGCCGACACCACCGGCCGCTGGGGCTCACTGGGCGCCGTCATGGACGGCGCCGACGTCTACATCGGGCTCTCCGGCGGCAGCGTTCCAGAGGACGTCGTCGCATCGATGGCCGACGAGGCGATCATCTTCGGCCTGGCCAACCCGACCCCGGAGATCCACCCGACGCTGGCGCACAAGTACGCACGCATCGTCGCCACCGGGCGGTCGGACTTCCCCAACCAGATCAACAACGTGCTGGCATTCCCTGGCATCTTCCGGGGCACGTTCGACGCACGCGCGACCGCGATCACCGAGGGCATGAAGCTTGCCGCGGCCCAGGCGCTCGCGGCGATCGTCGCCGACGAGGCCCGTGACGACATGATCATCCCGTCGCCGTTCGACCCCCGCGTGGCACCGACGGTGGCCGCCGCGGTGGCCGAGGCCGCGCGGCGGGACGGCGTGGCCCGGCGGTAACGTCGCTCGTATGTTCGCCGCGTACGCCGAGAAGTTCTCCTCCGACGACCCCCTGTCCGGCCTCGTGGTCGGCGAGCGCCCGGAGCCAGAGGTCCCTGCCGGATGGGCGAAGGTGACCGTCAAAGCGGCCTCGCTCAACCACCACGACCTGTGGTCGCTGCGCGGCGTGGGCCTCAAGGAGGAGCAGCTGCCGATGATCCTCGGCTGCGACGCCGCGGGCTACGACGAGGACGGCAACGAGGTCGTCGTGCACGCGGTGGTCAACGACCCCGGCTGGACCGGCGACCAGACCCTCGACCCCAAGCGGTCGCTGCTCAGCGAGCGGCACCAGGGCACGTTCGCCGAGTACGTCGTCGTACCGCGCGCGAACGTCATCCCGAAGCCGGCGTCGCTCTCGTTCGCCGAGGCGGCCTGCCTGCCGACCGCGTGGCTGACGGCGTACCGGATGCTCTTCACGCAGGGCGACCTCAAGGCGGGCGACACCGTGCTCGTGCAGGGCGCGGGCGGCGGTGTCGCGACGGCGCTGATCACGCTCGCCCGAGCCGGCGGGCTGAAGGTGCTCGCGACGAGCCGTGACGAGGCCAAGCGCGAGCGGGCGCTCGAGATCGGCGCCCACGAGGTCTTCGAGTCCGGCGCCCGGCTTCCGACGAAGGTCGATGCCGTGATGGAGACCGTCGGCCGCGCGACCTGGACGCACTCGATCCGCTCGCTGCGTCCCGGCGGTGTCGTCGTGATCTCGGGTGCGACCTCCGGGCCCAAGCTCGACGACGCGATGATCAGCCACATCTTCTTCCTGCAGCTCCGGGTGATCGGCTCGACGATGGGGACGACCGCCGAGCTGGCGTCCCTGGTCAGCCTCCTCGACGCGACCGGCACCCGTCCGCTGATCGACCGTGAGCTGCCGATGGAGCAGGTGGGCGACGGGCTGGCGGCGATGGCGGAGGGCGACCTCTTCGGCAAGATCGTGCTGACCCGATGAACGACCGCCCGATGAACGACCGTCCGTGACCGGCCGCACCCATCTCGTCACCGGAGCGGCGTCCGGGATCGGCCAGGAGCTGGCCGACCGGCTCGCCGAACGGGGTGACCGGGTCGTCCGCCTCACCCGCGACGTCGTCGACCTGGCCGACGCCACCGCGGTCGTGCGGTGGGCGACGGACTTCGCCGAGGACCTCGAGCGTCTCGACTCGCTCGTCCACAGCGCGGGCACCGTCGACCTCGGGCCGGTTGCCGAGATCGGTGTCGAGACGTGGCAGCGCCAGATCGCCGTGAACCTGACCGCCCCCGCCCTTCTCACCGCTCCGCTGCTGCCGGCCCTGCGGGCCGCCGGCGGCACCGTCGTCTTCGTGAACTCCTCAGCGGGCCTCGTCGCGAACGCCGACTGGTCGGCGTACGCCGCGTCCAAGTTCGGCCTCCGGGCGCTCGCCGACTCCTTGCGCGCGGAGGAGGCGAGCACGGGCGTGCGCGTCACCACGGTGTTCCCGAGTCGCACTGCCACACCGATGCAGGAGAAGGTGCACGCGCAGGAGGGCCGCACGTACGACGCCTCGCGGTGGCTGCGGCCCGAGACGGTCGTCGACTCGGTGCTGCACGTGCTCGACCTGCCCGTCGAGGCCACGATCCCGGAGCTGGTGATCCGACCGCGGTAATTCGGTCGAGGAATGTCGGCGGGCTCCCGTAGCGTTTGCTGCGTCGCCGATGTCGTATTCGCCCGCACCCGTTCGTCGTCCTGGTGACCAGGTTTCTCGGGCGGGCGTGAGCTCGGCCGCCTCCGGACAGCAAAGGATCTTCCATGTCACACGACTCAGCGACTGCGACGCCAGGAGCCAGGACCAGCACCGCCGACATGGCGGTGCTCCGCTGGCTGGTCGCCGCGACGTTCATCGTGATCCTCAACGAGACGATCATGATCAACGCGATCCCCGACCTGAAGATCCACTTCGATGTCGGCAACGGCGCAGCCCAGTGGCTCACCACGGCGTTCATGCTGACCATGGCCGTGGTCATCCCGGTGACCGGCTGGTTCCTGCAACGGGTCACCACCCGGCAGGCGTTCGGCCTTGCCATGGTGGTCTTCTGCACCGGCACCTTGCTGGCTGCGTCGACTCCGCACTCGATGTTCTGGCTGCTGATCGTCGCCCGGGTCATCCAGGCCTCCGGGACCGCCGTGATGATGCCGCTGCTGATGACCACCCTGATGAACGTGGTGCCCGAGAGCGACCGCGGCCGGGTGATGGGCAACGTGACCCTGGCGATGTCGGTCGCTCCCGCGCTGGGCCCGGCCGTCTCCGGTCTGATCCTCTCGTCCCTGTCGTGGCGCTGGATGTTCCTGCTGGTGCTCCCGATCGCGGGCGCGATCGGAGTCGTCGGTCTGCGCAAGCTGAAGAACGTCGGTGAGCCGACCGCCGGCGCGATCGACGCGGTCAGCGTTCCGCTCGCCGCGCTCGGCTTCGGTGGACTCGTCTACGGCCTGAGCCTGATCGGCCGCGACGACGCCCCGGTCTCCCCCTACCTCCTGATCGGCGGCGGCCTGGTCGTGCTGGCGGCGTTCGTGTGGCGGCAGCTCAGCCTGCAGCGGAGCGGCTCCCCGCTGCTCGACCTGCGCACCCTCACGCACCGGAACTACACGCTGTCGTTGCTGCTGATGGTCATCGCCTTCATGGGCTTCCTGGGTTCGATGCTGCTGATGCCGCTCTACCTGCAGGACGTGCGCGGCCTCTCCCCGCTCCAGACCGGGCTGCTGATGATGCCCGGCGGCCTCGCGATGGGTCTCCTCGGCCCGCAGGTGGGCAAGGTCTTCGACCGGGTCGGCGGACGGCCGCTGGTGATCCCCGGTGCCATCGGGATGACGATCGGCCTCGGCCTCTTCACCCGGATCGACCTGCACACGCCGTACCCGCTGATCCTCGGCATGCACATCCTGCTGATGGTGAGCCTGGCGGCGATCTTCACGCCGGTGTTCTCGCTCGGCCTGGGCGCGGTCCCGCAGCAGCTGTACTCGCACGCCAGCTCGTTGCTGGGCGCGCTGCAGCAGGTTGCCGGCGCGATGGGTGCTGCGCTCTCGGTGGCGGTCCTGACCGCGCGGAGCGACTCGTTGGCGGCCGATGGCGCCTCGCGGCTCGGCGCCTACGTGGGCGGCATGCGGTGGGCATTCGGCCTCAGCGCGATCCTCTCGATCGCCGTGGTCGTGCTGGCAGTGATCCTGCCCGGACGGCTGGCCAGCTACGGCCAGGGCCCCGCTGACGTCGACGGCGAGCTCGACGGAATCGTCGACGACGCGATCGGCGATGCTGCGGTGGCAGCCGGCTAGCTATTCGCGCTCCGAGCGCCAGTTCACGGCGCCGACGATCACGACCAGCAGCTGGGTGCGGGCGCGACGCTTGATCGCGTCGCGCTCGCGGTCCGGTGACTCCAGGATCTCCTCGGCCACGGCGATCATGGCGACCACGATCAGCCGGGACAGCACGTGCAGGTCCTCCGACGACCAGTGGTCCATCGGGAGCCGGGCGAGGTCCGTGGCGAGCTCCCGCTCGAAGAGCGCGAACTCCTGACGCACCGCGGCCCTGACCACCGCGGAGCCGCCGGAGCGCTCGCGGGCGATGAACGCGAAGTGCGCCCGCTGGGCGCGGACGTGGTCGTCGAGCACCTCGACCGAGCGGTCGACGATCTCCTCCAGCGGCGGGTTGCCGCGGCGTACGTCGCGGATCATGGCGCGCAGTGACACGAACGACTCCTCGACGAGCGCCAGCCCGAGCTCGTCGATCGAGGCGAAGTGCCGGTAGAACGCGGTCGGCACGACGCCGACCTCCTTGGCCACCTGGCGCAGCGAGAGCCCGCCGAGCCCGGTCTCCTCGCTGAGGCTCAGCGCCGCGTCGAGGATCGCGCGCCGGGTCCGCTCCTTGCGCTCGCTGCGGGTCTCCGACCCCGCGCTCGACTCGACCCTCACGCCGGCCAGCGTACCGATCTGGGCCGCGGACGTAGGAGTGGACGGATGTACACCGTGGTGGGCGTCACGCCGACAGATCCTTGACCGTGGTTCGGCGCGGCCGTCATAGTTTCAGTGTACGCACGTTCACTGAAAGGAGGCCACAGATGAGCATCACCACCAAGCTTCTCGGCTCCAGGGCCGTCGCCGCGCTGACCTCGCCGCACGGCGTGGACCGCTACCTCGAGATGTTCCACCCGATGTGGGCCGCCACGGAGGTTCGAGCCCGCGTCGTCAGCATCCACCGCGAGAACCCCGACGCCGAAGGTTCGGCACCGGTCGCGACGCTCACCCTGCAGCCGACCAGCACATGGCGCGGCCACCGTGCCGGCCAGTACGTCCAGGTCGGCGTCGAGCTCCCGGGCTCCGCACGCCGGATGACGCGCTGCTTCTCGATCTCCTCGGCCGCGTCGCTGCCCGGGGAGCGCTTCACGCTGACGATCCGTGCCCACGACGAGGGACAGGTCAGCAAGTTCCTGGTCAACGAGGCCCAGCCCGGCCAGATGCTGCACCTCAGCCAGGCCGACGGCGACTTCACGATCCACGAGAGCGCCGCGACCCCGACCAACAACCGCCTGCTGTTCGTCACCGGCGGCTCCGGCATCACCCCGGCGATGTCGATCGTCCGCACCCTGCTGCGCGACGGGTACGACGGACACGCGGGCCGCAAAGTCACGTTCCTGCACTACGCCCGCTCGCCCGAGGACCAGATCTTCGCCGCCGAGCTGGCCGAGATCGCGGCGGCTGACAACGGCGTCGAGGTCCACCTCCGCCACGGTGACCAGACGTTCAGCGAGTTCGAGCTGCGCCGGCTCGTCCCGGACTACCGCGACACCGACACCTGGGCCTGCGGACCGGCCGGGCTGATCGACCTCGTGAAGGACGCCTATGCCGGCAGCCCACGGCTCCGCGTCGAGTTCTTCAAGCCGCCGGTCGTCTCGACCGGATCGGCGGAGGGCGACGTGTCGTTCACCCGTGCCGGAGCCACCGCTGCCAACACCGGCGCACCGCTGCTGGAGCAGGCCGAGGCACTCGGTCTGAAGCCCGAGTTCGGCTGCCGGATGGGCATCTGCTTCTCGTGCGTCAAGACCAAGACCGAAGGCACCGTCCGCAATGTCCTGACCGGCGAGGAGTCCTCGCTGCCGGACGAAGAGATCCGCATCTGCGTGTCCGCTCCCGTGGGCGACTGCGCCGTCGACCTCTGATCCCTACCCAGACACCTCCACACCCAGGAGACACCATGACCGTCACCGACATCCCCAAGAACCCGAACCTCACGCCCGAGCAGCTCGACGCCTTCGGCGAGGAGCTGGACGCGCTGCGCCAGAAGGTGCTCGCCAAGCTCGGCAAGGAGGACGCCGACTACATCCGGACCATCGTCAAGCGCCAGCAGCAGTTCGAGATCGCCGGCCGGTTGCTGTTCTACGTCCCGCCGGCCTGGCCGCTCGCGGTCGCGTCGCTCAGCATCTCCAAGATCCTCGAGAACATGGAGATCGGCCACAACGTCATGCACGGCCAGTACGACTGGATGGGCGACCCGAAGCTGAACTCGCGGATCTACGACTGGGACACCATGGCCCCGGGCGAGAACTGGAAGTACGGCCACAACTACATCCACCACACCTACACCAACATCCTCGGCAAGGACCGCGACATCGGGTACGGCGTCCTGCGGATGGACGAGGACCAGAAGTGGCGCCCGTACTACCTCGGCAACCCGCTGTACGCGTTCCTGCTGATGATGTTCTTCGAGGAAGGCGTGGCCCTGCACGACCTCGAGGCCGACCGGATCATGGCCGGCGAGCGCACCTGGGAGCAGACGAAGAAGGTCGGCAAGCCGATCGTGCGGAAGGTCGGCAAGCAGGTCCTCAAGGACTACGTCCTCTTCCCGGCGTTGACCGGACCGCTCTTCCTGTCGACGCTGGCCGGCAACGCCGTGGCGAACGTGGTCCGCAACATCTGGGCGTTCAACATCATCTTCTGCGGCCACTTCCCGGCGGGTGTCGCGACCTTCACCGAGGAGGAGTGCGAGGACGAGTCGCGCGGGCACTGGTACTACCGCCAGCTGCTCGGTTCGGCGAACATCACCGGCGGCAAGCTCTTCCACATCCTCTCGGGGAACCTCTCCCACCAGATCGAGCACCACCTGTTCCCCGACATCCCGGCGCGTCGCTACCCGGAGCTGTCGGTCGAGGTGAAGGCGCTGTGCGAGAAGTACGGCATCGAGTACAACACCGGAGGGTTGAGCAGGCAGCTGTTCAGCGTCGCGCGGAAGATCTGCCGGCTGGCGCTGCCGACACGGCGTACGCCGGGCAGCGGC
>JAEKKP010000276.1 GCA_019510315.1 Propionibacteriales bacterium | reverse complement strand
ATCGACGGCCAGTGGGTGGCGTTCCCGACCCACAGCCAGCTCGAGGAGGCCGTGTTCGACATGGTCGTCGCGGGCCGGGTCACCGAGACCGGTGACGTCGCGATCATGATGGTCGAGGCCGAGGCCACCGAGCAGACCTGGGACCTCGTCCAGTCCGGCAAGCAGGCGCCGACCGAAGAGGTCGTCGCCGGCGGGCTCGAGGCTGCCAAGCCGTTCATCAAGCAGCTCTGCGAGGCGCAGGCCGAGCTGGCCAAGCAGGCCGCGAAGCCGGTCGAGGAGTTCCCGATCTTCCTGGACTACCAGGACGACGTGTACGCAGCCGTCGAGGCCGCCGTGAAGGACGAGACCGCTTCGGCACTCACCATCGGTGGCAAGCACGAGCGCGAGGACAAGCTCGACGAGATCAAGGCGAGCCTCCTGGAGAAGCTGGCCGGTCAGTTCGAGGGTCGCGAGAAGGAGATCGGCGCGGCGTTCCGCTCGCTGAACAAGTCGCTGGTCCGCCAGCGCGTGCTCCGCGACAAGGTCCGCATCGACGGCCGTGGCCTCACCGACATCCGGACGCTGTCCGCCGAGGTCGGCGTGCTGCCGCGGGTGCACGGCTCGGCGCTGTTCGAGCGTGGCGAGACCCAGATCCTGGGCGTCACCACCCTCGACATGCTGACCATGGAGCAGAAGCTCGACACGCTCTCCCCGGAGACGTCGCGCCGCTACATGCACAAGTACGTCTTCCCGCCGTTCTCCACGGGCGAGACCGGTCGCGTCGGCTCGCCGAAGCGCCGCGAGGTCGGCCACGGTGCGCTCGCGCGCCGGGCGCTCCTCCCCGTGATCCCCACGCGCGAGGAGTTCCCGTACGCCATCCGTCAGCTCTCCGAGGCGATGGGGTCCAACGGCTCCACCTCGATGGGCTCGGTCTGCGCGTCGACGCTGGCGCTGCTGCAGGCCGGCGTACCGCTGCGTGCGGCGGTCGCGGGCATCGCGATGGGCCTCATCACCGACGAGGTCGACGGGGAGACGCGCTACGTCGCCCTCACCGACATCCTCGGCGCGGAGGACGCGTTCGGCGACATGGACTTCAAGGTCGCCGGCACCCGTGAGTTCGTCACGGCGCTGCAGCTCGACACCAAGCTCGACGGCATTCCGGCCGACGTCCTGGCAGGGGCACTGACCCAGGCCCGCGACGCGCGGCTGGCGATCCTCGACGTGATGGCCGAGGCGATCGACGCTCCGGAGGAGATGTCGCTGCACGCGCCGCGGATCATCACCGTGAAGATCCCCGTCGACAAGATCGGCGAGGTGATCGGGCCCAAGGGCAAGGTGATCAACCAGATCCAGGACGACACCGGCGCCAAGCTGTCCATCGAGGACGACGGCACGATCTACATCGGTGCGACCAACGGGGAGGCCGCCGAGGCGGCTCGCCAGGCGGTCAACCAGATCGCCAACCCGACGATGCCCGAGGTCGGCGAGCGCTACCTCGGCACCGTCGTCAAGACGACGAACTTCGGTGCGTTCGTCTCGCTCATGCCGGGCAAGGACGGCCTGCTGCACATCAGCAAGCTGCGGGCCCTCGCCGGCGGCAAGCGGGTCGACAACGTCGAGGACGTCGTCTCGGTCGGCCAGAAGA
>JAEKKP010000275.1 GCA_019510315.1 Propionibacteriales bacterium | reverse complement strand
TTCGACGACGAGGACGGCGGCGGCGGCTCACCGACGTACGACACCCTCGACTTCGACTACGGAGCGTTCGCCCCGCCCTGGGACGTGGACGTCACGACGCTGAGGGCTCCCGCCTGGATCTGGCAGGGCTCACGCGATGTGGTCACGCCACTCGAGCACGCTCGCTGGTACGCCGCCGCCATCCCGCACGCCAGACTCGTCGTCCGGGAGGGACACGGTCACCTCGGGTCGTTCGAGGCGTACGCCGAGGAGATGCTGGCGACGTTGCGCGACGCCGTGTGACGCTCAGTTATGCATGTCCGTCGAACATCGACGTGACCGAGCCGTCCTCGAAGACCTCCTTGATCGCCCGCGAGATCAGCGGGGCGATCGAGAGGCAGGTGAGCTTGTCGAACTCGCACTCCGGGGCGAGCGGCAGGGTGTTGGTCACGACGACCTCGGCGGCGGGTGAGTTCTTGAGCCGGTCGACCGCGGGGTCGGAGAGGATCGCGTGGGTGGCGGCGATGATGACGCCGGCCGCGCCATCCTTCATCAGGGCCTCGGCGGCCTTCACGATGGTGCCGCCGGTGTCGATCATGTCGTCGACGAGCACGCACATGCGGCCGGTGACGTCACCGACGACGCGGTTGGCGACGGTCTCGTTGGGACGGTCGATGTCGCGGGTCTTGTGGATGAACGCCAGGGGTACGCCGCCCAGGCGGGCCGACCAGCGCTCGGCGACCTTGATCCGGCCGGCGTCCGGCGAGACGACTGCCAGCTCCTGGTCGCCGTACTTCTCCCGCACGTAGTCCGCGAGGATCGGCAGCGCCATCAGGTGGTCGACCGGTCCGTCGAAGAAGCCCTGGATCTGGTCGGCGTGCAGGTCGACGGCGATCAGCCGGTCGGCGCCGGCGGTCTTGAACAGGTCGGCCATCAGTCGCGCGGAGATCGGCTCGCGGCCCCGGTGCTTCTTGTCCTGGCGCGCGTAGCCGTAGAACGGCAGCACCACGGTGATCCGCTTCGCCGACGCCCGCTTCAGAGCGTCGACCATGATCAGGTGCTCCATGATCCACTCGTTCACCGGTGCGGTGTGGCTCTGGATCACGAAGGCGTCGCAGCCGCGGACGGACTCCTCGTAGCGCACGTAGATCTCGGAGTTCGCGAACTCGTAGGCCGACGTCGGCACCAGCGTCGTGCCCAACGCGTCGGCGACCTCGTTGGCCAGCTCGGGGTGCGCCCGGCCGCTGAACACCATGAGGTTCTTCTCGGTGGTCTTCTTCAATCCGCTCACGCTGCGCGTCTCCTCGATGGGCCTGAACCGATTGTCACCCACCCGCGGGCGCGTCCCCAACATCGGGGTCCGGCGTGCCGCCATCTGGACTGCCCGTCGATTCCGAGACTGCCTTCCGGGTCGTCTCTCGGGCAGCCTCGTCGGTCGCCTTCTCGGCTGCCTCCGCCTGCGCTGTGCCGGCCCGTCGGTGCTGCACCCAGGCGTCGAAGTGCCGCTGCGGACCGCTGGTGACGGCCAGCGCACCGGGCGGCACGTCGCGGCGGATCACGCTGCCCGCCCCGGTCGCGGCGCCGTCGCCCACCGTCACGGGGGCGACGAACGTGTTGTTGCTCGCGGTCTTGGCGTGCGCGCCGATCGT
>JAEKKP010000277.1 GCA_019510315.1 Propionibacteriales bacterium | reverse complement strand
TTGTCCTGGTCGACGACGGCGACGGCCTGGAACCCGGGCATCGAGCCCAGGTGGCCGACGAGCTGGAGTCCGGCGACCGGACCCGTGCGCATGCCGAGCCCGTACTCCGCCGCCGGTCGCTGGGCCACGGCCATCTCGCGCAGCGTCGTGCGGTCGAGCACCTCGGGATGTCCTTCCGCCAGGAAGCGCAGGAACACCGCGAGATCCGGCACCGTGCTCCAGACCTGACCCGCCGGCGCCATCGCGCGCGTGTCCGTCGCAGGCTCGACCGTCAGGGTGCCGGCGTAGTGGTGCACGCTCAGCCCCTGCGCCGCCGGCTCCTCCGGAAGGTACGACGTGCGCGCCATGTCGAGCGGTGCGAGCACCCGGGCCGTCAGGACCTCCCACCACGGCGTGCCACGCAACCGCGCCACCACCTCGCCGAGCAGCGCGAAGCCCAGGTTGCTGTAGTGGTAGATCTGGCCCCGACCGAAGACGGCACTCGCTCCGTCGTTCGCCGCGAGCAGACCGTCGAACTCGACCCCGTCGGAGCGTTCCCACCACGGGCCCGCGGGCTCGCTGTGGATGCCGGCGGTGTGGCTGAGCAGCTCCCGCAGGGCCACGTCGCGGTAGCCGCTCTCCGGGATGAAGCGACCCAGCGGGTCGTCGAGGTCCAGCAGGCCCTCGTCACGCAGCTGGAGCACCAGGACCGCGGTCATCGTCTTCGTGATCGAACCGACGCGGTACTGGGTGTCGACGGTGGTCGGGCCTCCGGCGGTCCCGGTCCACACGAGCTCCCCGCCGTCGAGCACGCCGGCGACGATCGTGGGCAGCCTCCGGCTGGCCTGGTACGCCGCGATCACGGCCTGCCAGTGAGCCGGCCCGCCCGCGAGGGTCATGACTGGGCGAACGCCTCGGGCGGCGGGCAGGAGCACACCAGGTTGCGGTCGCCGTACGCCTGGTCGATCCGGCCGACCGGCGGCCAGTACTTGTCCGGGTCGAAGCCCTGCGGGAACACCGCCGTGGCGAGGTCGTAGGACAGCGACTGGTTGAGCGCGTCCGCCGTGTGCGGAGCTCCGCGCAGCGGCGAGTCGTCGGCGCTCCACTCCCCCGAGGCGACCTTGGCGATCTCGCCGCGGATCGCGGCCATCGCGTCGCAGAAGCGGTCGAGCTCGGTGAGGTCCTCGCTCTCCGTCGGCTCGACCATCAGCGTGCCGGCGACCGGGAAGCTCATCGTCGGGGCGTGGAAGCCGTAGTCGATCAGCCGCTTGGCGACGTCGTCGATGCTGACCCCGGTCTCCTTCGACAGTCCCCGCACGTCCAGGATGCACTCGTGGGCGACCAGGTCGTTGTGCCCGCGGTAGAGCACCGGGAAGTGCTCCTCGAGCCGAGTGGCGACGTAGTTGGCGGCCAGCACCGCCACAGCCGTCGCGCGGGTCAGTCCCTCGCCGCCCATCATCCGCACGTAGGCCCACGAGATCGGCAGGATGCCCGCCGACCCGTACGGCGCAGCGCTGATCGGGCCGATGCCGTCGCGCTTGTCGGCCTCGGGGTGCATCGGGTGGCTCGGCAGGTACGGCGCCAGGTGCTCGCGCACACCGACGGGACCGACGCCCGGGCCACCGCCACCGTGCGGGATGCAGAAGGTCTTGTGCAGGTTGAGGTGGCT
>JAEKKP010000016.1 GCA_019510315.1 Propionibacteriales bacterium | reverse complement strand
CGCCTACAGCGACGCGGTCAACGCGGTGGCGCCCAACTACCCCGACATCAGCTTCGGCGTCATCGACGGGTTCGACCCCGACAAGACCGCCAACGCCAACGTCGCCTACCTCGGCTTCGCCGAGAACGAGGGCTCCTACCTCGTGGGTGTCGCGGCCGCTCTGAAGACCAAGACCGGCACCATCGGCTTCGTCGGCGGCGTGCACAACGACCTCATCAAGAAGTTCGAGGCCGGCTACGTGGCCGGTGCGAAGGCCACCAAGCCCGACATCAAGGTGCAGGTCAAGTACATCGAGGAGAGCGACCTCTCCGGCTTCGGTGACCCTGCCGGTGGCAAGGACGCCGCGACCGCCGAGTACGACGCCGGTGCCGACGTGGTCTACCACGCCTCCGGCGCGTCCGGCTCCGGTGTGTTCGAGGCCGCTGCCGACGCCGGCACTGGCAAGTGGGCCATCGGTGTCGACTCCGACCAGTACCTCACTGCGTCGGCCTCGGCCAAGCCGCACATCCTCACCTCGATGCTCAAGCGCGTCGACGTGGCGACGTTCGACATGATCAAGTCGGTGGCCGACGGTTCGCCGCTGACCAGCTACCAGACCTACGACCTGAAGAAGGACGGCGTCGGGTACGCGACCTCGGGCGGCTTCATCGACGACATCAAGTCGAAGATCGACGAGGCCGCGACGAAGATCAAGTCGGGCGAGATCAAGGTGCCGACCACGCCCTGATCGCCGGCAGCACACCGCAGCAACACTCACCCTCGGGGTGAGCACCGGGCCCGGACTCCAGACGGTAACGTTTGGATCCGGGCCCGGTCCGGTCCGTACGAAGGAGGGTCTGTGAGCGCGACCGCCACGGCGACGGGGACGCCGACCGGGAAGCCCACCGGTGGGATCGTCGTACGCGACGTCCTCAAGCAGTTCCCGGGCGTGGTCGCCAACCACGACGTGAACATCACCATCCGCCCCGGCACGGTGCACGCCCTGATCGGGGAGAACGGCGCCGGCAAGTCGACGCTGATGAAGATCCTGTACGGCGTGCAGCGACCGGACGCCGGGACCATCGAGGTCGACGGCGTCCCGGTGCACTTCGCGTCCCCGACCGACGCGATCAAGGTCGGCATCGGCATGGTGTTCCAGCACTTCATGCTCGCCGACAACCTCACCGTGCTCGAGAACGTCGTGCTCGGTTCGGAGAAGCTCCACGGCATCGGTGACGAGGCCCGTGCCGAGATCGTCCGGATCTCCGACGCCTACGGCTTCGGGCTCGATCCCGACGAGCTCGTCGAGGGGCTCGGTGTCGGCCAGCGCCAGCGGATCGAGATCCTCAAGGTGCTCTACCGCGGCGCCCAGATCATCATCCTCGACGAGCCGACCGCCGTGCTGGTGCCGCAGGAGGTCGACGCGCTGTTCTCCAACCTGCGCGAGCTGCGCGACTCCGGTCACACGATCCTGTTCATCTCCCACAAGCTCGACGAGGTGCTGGCGATCGCGGACGACATCACCGTGATGCGCCGCGGTGCGACCGTCGGCGAGGCCGACCCGAAGACGGCGACCAAGCAGCAGCTCGCCGAGCTGATGGTCGGCACGGAGCTGCCCTCGCCGGAGACGGCCGAGTCGACCGTGACCGACCACGTGTTGCTGTCGGTCAGGGACGTCGGGCTGGTCGACGAGCGCGGCCGGGCGCTGCTCAAGGACATCAGCTTCGACATCCGGCGCGGCGAGGTGCTGGGCATCGCCGGCGTCGAGGGCAACGGCCAGGAGGAGCTGGTCGAGACCATCATGGGGATGATGCGGCACGGCAGCGGGCACTCGACCGGCCACATCCTCCTCGACGGCACGGACATCCACGGGTGGGACACCCGCGACCGCCGCGAGGCCGGCATCGCCTTCATCCCGGCCGACCGGCACCGCCACGGCCTGCTGCTCGACTTCCCACTGTGGGAGAACCGCGTCCTCGGCCACCAGACCCGTCCGCCGGCCAGCAACGGCTACTTCATCACCCGGGGCGCCGCGCGTGAGTCGGCCGAGCAGATCGTCCGCGACTACGACGTGCGCACGCCGTCGATCAACACCAACGCGCGGGCGCTGTCCGGCGGCAACCAGCAGAAGTTCATCGTCGGCCGCGAGATGAGCGGCAACCCCGTGCTGCTGATCGCCTCGCACCCCACTCGCGGCGTCGACATCGGAGCCCAGGCGGCGATCTGGGAGCACATCAAGCGCGCCCGGCGCGAAGGGCTCGCGGTGCTGCTGATCTCCGCCGACCTCGACGAGCTGATCGGGCTCTCCGACACGATCGAGGTGATCCTGCGCGGCGAGCTGGTCGGCACCTTCGACCCGCAGAGCGTCACGCCGCAACAGCTCGGCACCGCGATGACCGGCGGCAAGTCGACCGACGAGGGAGGTTCGCGATGAGCTCCGCGAAGATCGTCCGCGCCGTCGCCCAGGCACTGATCGCGCCGCTGATCGCCGTGCTGATCTCGGCGCTGATCACGAGCATCGTGGTCGTGATCGCCGGCGCGTCGGTCGGAGACTTCTGGGACGTGATGCTCAAGGTCCCCAGTCACCGCAACCTGGTCAACATCATCAACCAGAGCTCGATGATCTTCCTGGCCGGGCTCGCGGCCGCCATCGGGTTCCGGATGAACCTCTTCAACATCGGCGTCGAGGGGCAGTACACCCTCGCGGGCTACACCGCGGCCCTCGTCGCCGGCGCGGCCTGGTTCCCCGGCAAGCTCAACGTGCTGGTCGCCCTCCTGGTCGCCATGGCGGTGGGCGCGCTCTGGGCCGGCATCGCCGGCCTGCTCAAGGTCACCCGCGGCGTCAGCGAGGTGATCTCGACGATCATGCTCAACGCCATCGCCGGCACGCTGGTCGGCTACCTGCTCTCCAACCACGGTGACCAGTACGGCCAGGGCCGGCGTACGACGCCGATCCCCGCCAGCAGCCAGCTCAAGGGCTGGACCCCGTGGTCGGTGACCGACGGCGCGATCTGGACGCTCGTGCTGGTCGCGATCCTCGCCGGCATCGTCATGGCGGTCGTGATCAATCGCAGCCGCTTCGGCTTCGACCTGCGGGCCACCGGTGCCAACGCCGACGCCGCGGTGGCCTCGGGCGTCAACGTCAAGAAGATGGTCGTCGTCTCGATGCTGATCTCCGGCGCTGTCGCCGGCCTGATCTGGATGCCCGCCCTCTTCGGTGGCGCCGACTACTACGGCCCGCCGTTCCAGCGCACGCTCGGCTTCACCGGCATCGCGGTCGCGCTGCTCGGCCGCAACCGGCCGCTCGGCATCATGTTCGGCGCCGTCCTCTTCGCGTGGCTCAGCGAGCAGGCCAACCCGCTCGGCCTGATCGCCGACATCTCGCCGTCGGTCGTCCAGATCACCCAGGGCGTCGTCGTGCTCGCGGTCGTGATCGCCTACGAGGTCGTCCGCCGCTCGATGGCTGCGCTGGAGCAACGTGAGCTGAGAAACGCCCTCGAGGCCGAGGGGGCCCCGGCATGAGCACCACCCTGGCACCCCCGACCGCCCCGGCTCCCGAGCCCGAGAGCGGCACCGCCGAGCCGAGCAGGGTGGGTCGCTACTTCCTGATCGGGCTGGCCGCGCTCTTCTCGCTCGCGGCCGTCCGGGTCATCACGGGCGTTCACGAGGTCGACTCCGAGGGCAGCCTGCGCGCGGCGATCGTGGCCACCTGCCCGATCCTGCTCGCCGCGCTCGGCGGCCTGTGGAGCGAGCGGTCCGGCGTTGTCAACATCGGCCTCGAGGGGCAGATGCTGCTCGGCACCTGGGGCGGCGCCTACTTCACCTACCACTTCAACCCCTGGATCGGACTCCTCGGAGCGATCGGCTTCGGTGTCCTGGGCGGACTGGTCCATGCGATCGCGACGGTCACCTTCGGCGTCGACCACATCGTCTCCGGCGTCGCGCTCAACCTGATCGCCGTCGGCCTGACCACCTTCCTCGCCGAGGCGTTCTTCGCCGACCTGAACTCCCAGTACGGCCACGGCGGCGCCCAGCAGCTCACCGGACTCGCGAAGCCGACGGTGATCACGATCCCCGGGTTGTCGGACGGCGCGAGCAACCTCGCCGACAAGCACTGGTTCGCGATCTCCGACGTGGCGGCCCTGGTCGCCGCCCTCACCGACCGGATCTCCCTGGTCACGATCCTGGTCTTCGTGCTGGTGGGGGTGACCGGCTGGGCCCTGTGGCGCACGCGCTTCGGGCTTCGGCTGCGGTCGTGCGGTGAGAACCCGGTGGCCGCCGAGAGCCTCGGCGTCAACGTGATCCGCCACAAGTACGCCGCCGTGCTGATCTCGGGCGGGTTCGCCGGTCTCGGTGGCGGCTACCTCGCCCTGGTGTCGTCGCCCGGCTTCCACACCAACCAGGCCAACGGCCGCGGCTACATCGGCCTCGCCGCGATGATCTTCGGCAACTGGCGGCCCGGCGGAGCACTCCTCGGCTCCGGCGTTTTCGGCTACACCGACAGCCTCCGGCTGCGCGACGAGTCCACCATCCACGCGATGCTGCTGCTGGTCGGCTTCTGGCTCGTCGTGTACGCCGTCTACCGGGCCTGGAAGGGCCAGCGCACGAGCGCCGTCGTCATCGGCGTCTCCGGCGCGCTGTTCCTCCTCTGGTACTCCCTGACCGACCAGGTTCCGCGCGACTTCACGAGCATGACGCCCTACGTGACGACGCTGCTGGTCCTGGCGTTCTTCGCGCAACGGCTACGGATGCCGAAGGCCGACGGGCAGGTCTACCGCAAGGGCTCGGCCGGATGACGAGCGTCGACTGGGACGCCCTCGTCGAGGCCGCCCGCGAGGCGATGACACACGCCTACGCGCCGTACTCGGATTTCCCGGTCGGAGCCGCGGCACTCGTCGACGACGGCCGCACGGTGGTCGGCTGCAACGTCGAGAACGCCTCCTACGGCGTGGCGCTGTGTGCAGAGTGCGGGCTGGTCTCGCAGCTGCACATCACCGGAGGCGGCCGGCTCACGCACTTCGCCTGCGTGAACGGCCGGGGCGAGCTGCTGATGCCGTGCGGCCGGTGCCGCCAGCTGCTGTGGGAGAACGGCGGTGCCGAGCTGCAGGTGCTCACGCCGCGCGGCGTACGAGGGATGGACGAGGTGCTGCCGGATGCGTTCGGTCCCGACGACCTCGCTTGACCTCACCGACCCCGAGGTCGTCGCCGACCCGTACCCGTTCCTGGCGCAGGAGCGCGCCCGACACCCCGTCGCCTGGCACGAGCCCACGGAGATGTTCCTCGCGTTCGACCACGCGTCGGTCAGCGCCGTCCAGCGCGACCGCCGGCTCGGCCGGCTCTGGCGCGACCGAGAGCCCGCCGACCACCTGGAGCCGTTCAACCTCCTGCACCGCAACCAGATGATGGAGAACGAGCCGCCCGCGCACACGCGCTTGCGGCGGCCGGTCGCGGCGGCCTTCAACCGGGGCCACATCGAGCGGCTGCGGCCTCGCGTCCGCGAGCTCGCCGCGTCGCTGCTCACCGAGACGGACCCGGCCGGCTTCGACGTGATCGGCGCGTACGCCGAGCCGCTGCCCGTGCTCGTCATCGCCGAGCTGCTCGGCGTACCGGCCTCGGAGGCGCCGTCGTTGCGGCGCTGGTCGCAGGCGATCGTGCGGATGTACGAGCCGACGCCGGGCCCCGAGGTCGTGGACGCGGCGGTCGCCGCTGCCAGCGAGTTCGCCGGCCTGGTCCGCACGCTGGTGGCGGAGCGACGGCGGGACCCGCGTGACGACCTGATCACCGACTTGGTCTCGACAGGCTCGACCACCGGGGGGCTGAGCGAGGACGAGGTCGTCGCCGCCGTGGTGCTGCTGCTCAACGCAGGGCACGAGGCGTCGGTCAACGTCTTCGGCAACGGCCTGGTCGCGATGCTGCGACGTGGGCTCACCCCGGCCGGGGGCAGCGACCTCGCGCTCACCGTCGAGGAGATGCTCCGCTTCGACTCCGCGCTGCAGCTCTTCGAGCGCACCGCCATCGAGGAGGTCGAGGTGGGCGGCGTCGTGGTCGAGCCCGGGCAGAAGATCGCGGTGCTGCTCGGCTCCGCGAACCGCGACCCGGCCGTGTTCGAGGCGCCCGACGAGTTCGTCGTCGACCGCGACCCCAACAACCACGTGGCGTTCGGCGTCGGCGTGCACTTCTGCCTCGGCGCGCCGCTGGCGCGGATGGAGCTGTTCGAGTCGCTGACCACCCTGTTCGCGACGTACCCCTCGCTCGCCCTGGCCGGTGAGCCCGAGAGCCGCGGCACCTTCGTGCTCCGCGGCTACCACAGCGTCCCCGTGACCGGAGGAACTCCATGACCGAAGCCCACGACGCCGTCGAGGTGATCATCGCCAAGCGCGACGGCGGCGACCTCACCGACAGCCAGATCGACTGGGTCGTCGACGCCTACACCCGCGGCACCGTCACCGACGAGCAGATGTCGGCACTGGCGATGGCGATCCTGCTCAACGGCATGGACCGCCGCGAGATCGCGCGCTGGAC
>JAEKKP010000098.1 GCA_019510315.1 Propionibacteriales bacterium | reverse complement strand
CGCCAGGGATCCGTCCTGGACCCGGTCCCAGAGCTTCGGCAGCCGGTGGGCGAGCTCCAGGGCGAGCCCGACCAGGGTCCGGCCCGACGCCGCGGACAGGCCGATGGCACTGGCGAACTCGGCGACCGCGAAGTCCGAGACCAGGGGTGCACCGGGGCCGGCGATCGGGATCCCGGTGTCCCGCCCGCCCTCAACCAACACCGTCGAGGCATCGTCCAGATCCTCGACGACATGGAGGCGAGCCCACTGCACGGCGTTCGCGAGCACCCGGGCGGCGGCAGCGTTCTCCGCCTTCCGCGCTCGCCGCGTATCGGCAAGGATCGCCGCCGCGTCGAGAGTGGTGGTGCCCGAGGTCATGTCTTGAATCTAGGGGTGACCACCGACAGAACTGACCCAGTTTCCCCTTGCAGGGATGCGAATTCGAGAACTTCTTTGAGAATCTTTGCGACGCCTTGCTTGTTGGGTGCGGGGGTTTCGAGACGGTCGCAGCGCGACCTCCTCAACCACCGCAGAAAGTGAGCCAGGCGTCGTACCGCACCCCGCGCCGTACTCGTCGTCGCTGCCAAGAACCCAGCCCGGCGCAGACCGGAGGTTTCGACAGGCTCAACCACCGGAACCCGAAGGTCTCGACTGATCGCTCGCAAGCTCGCTGCTCGACCAGCAGTGGTTGCGCACCACCAGACAGCAGAACGGCCCCGCCGATGGCGGGGCCGTTCGCTGTGTGCTGCTAGATCACTTGTGCACGCGCACGGTGAAGGTCTTGTCGACCTGCGCCAGCGTGCTGTTGCCCTTGAAGTGCAGCGTGTAGGTCTGGCGACCCTTCGGCTGGTTCTTCAGCACGATGGCGGCCTTGCCCTTGACCAGCTTCACGGCCTTGTGGACGACCTTGTTGCCGCGCATCACGACGACCTTGCCCTTGACCGGCGACTGCTTGGCCGAGACCAGCTTGATCGCGAGCGCGACCTTGCGGCCGGCCTTGCCCTTGGCCTTGACCTTCTCGGTGGCGCCGTACTTCACGACCTCGCTCGTCACTGTCGTGGACTGACCGGTGTTCTCGCCGTTAAGAGCCGTCACGACCACGGCCAGCTTCTGTCCGAAGTCAGCGGCGGTCGGCACGTAGCTCGCGCCGGTGCCGACCACGGTCGCGCCGCGCATCCACTTGTAGGAGAACTCGGTGCCGGCGTTGCGGCTCCACGTGCCGGGCGAGACCGTCAGCGGCAGCCCCACCGTCGGGTGGCCGGCGATCGAGGGTGCGCTCCGGGCAGTCAGCGCGTTGGTGAGCCGGAAGTTGACCCCGCCCACGGTCTGACCGGGAGCCACGTTGATCGGGGTCGCGGAGGCGAGCGTGTCGGCGTTCATCCAGTACTGGTCGAGGTACTCGGTGTCGGTGTCGGTTCCCCACGCAGCCACCCGGACCGGCGACGACGGGTCGACGATCATCCGGTAGTTGCCGGTGGCGCCGTCGACGAACGGTGAGCCGGTAAGCTCCGTGTCCCCGACGTAGTTTTCGTCGGTGTTCTGTGCCCACGTACCGAAGTCGTCAGTGGCGACGTGGCCGTTCCCGACGGTGACGTTCCCCGTGATGGCGGCGTACTGCGGCAGGCTGGCGTTCACGACCGGCGCCGTGGCGGGGTCGACCGTCGTCGCGGTCACGGTGGCACCGGCCTGGTAGCGGGATCCGCCGGACCAGCGCATCTGGTAGGGCAACGGCGAGTTGGCGGTCACGGTCGGGCTGTCCGGGTAGAACGCGACCTTCACCGAGCCGGCGAAGTCGTTGTCGAACTCGTAGTGCCCAGCGACATCCGTCAGCACGCCGTCGAACGGGTCTCCGGTCGTTGCGTCGTAAAGGACGACCTCGATGCCCGCCAACGGGACACCCGCAGCGCCGGTGACGGTGCCCTGCAGCTCTAGCGACTGGGTGGCGCTGGCCGGGCCGGCCAGGCCCAAGCTCAACGAGGTCGCGGCGAGCGCGAGCACGGTGCCCGCGGCCGCGCGTCGGCCCGTGGCCGACCTGGTGAAGACAGACTTCATGATTCCCCTTGTTCACATCGGAAATGACAAACGGCCGTGAACGTAGCAGTGCCGGAACTGGCAAACACCGGAAATGGCAGAGGTCCCGGCATTTACCTCGAATGTCCGCTTCGTCGTCAGCCGAACGGACGTGAGATAGGGACCAACGGTCGGTTGCGGCGCACCGAAGCCCTCTGCTAACGGAGCGCTTCCGCGAGCCGCGCGGCGATCTCGCGGTTGTACGCGCGCGCCTCGCGACCGACGCCGACGATGTTGAAGAACCCGTGGATCATCGAGGGGTAGCGCTTTCGGGTGACCGCGACGCCGTGTGCGGCCAGCAGGTCGGCGTACGCCTCGCCCTCGTCGCGCAGCGGGTCGAAGCCGGCGGTGACGATGTGCGCGGGTGCGAGGCCCGACGGCAGGTCGTCGCGCAGCAGGACCGAGCCGAGGGGGTGGCTGCGGTCCGCGTCGTCCGGGAAGTACCAGCCGCTCGCGCGGCCCATGCCCTCGGCGGTCAGGTAGAGGTCGCGGTCACCGAACAGCTCGAAGCTGCGCGATCGGTTGACGAAGTCGGTGCACGGGTAGACGAGGAGCTGGAACGCCAGCGGCAGGCCGGCCTCGGCGGCCTGGATCGCCGTGGTCGCGGCGAGGTAGCCGCCGGCCGAGTCGCCGCCCACCGCCAGCCGGTCGGCGTCAGCGCAGACCGCGTCGGCGTTCTTCACCAGCCACTGGTACGCCGCGAAGCAGTCGTCCACCGCGCCGGGGAACGGGTGCTCCGGGGCCCGGCCGTAGTCGACCGAGAGCACCTGCACCCCCGAATGCTCCGCGATGTGGCGACACGCGGCGTCGTGGCTGTCGAGGTCGCCGAGCGCCATGCCGCCGCCGTGGAAGAACATCAGCGTCGGAGCCGGCTGCGTGCCCGCGCGGCTGGACGGCACGTAGAGGCGCGCGGCGAGCGGCCCGTCCGCGCCGTCAACGGTCAGCTCGCGCACAGTCCCGATCGGCTGCCGGCCGCCGGCGACCTTGGTCTGGCGCAGGACGTCGTCGCGCGAGGCCCCGAGTGCCCGCAGCGCGAGGCCGTACTCACCGCCGATCCGCTGCAGGGCCAGCAACAGCTGTGTCTCGGTCGCCAACCGCTGGCCGTCGAGGACCAGCGGGCGTCGGACCAGGACCCGCTGCACCGGATCGGGCAGCGCGAGGGCCGCGCGCGCTACCGCGGCGGCGAGCGGGACCGGCAGGGACGGCATGGGCCTGAAACTACTTCACCCCGCGTTCAACTCGTGCTGTCAGACTCATCACATGACGACCGAGTCCTTCCCCTCCACGGTCGGCGCGAGCGCCGAGGAGGGTCCCCTCGACTCCGGGCTCCGGGTGGTCGCCGACGCGTTCGACGTCGACCCGCCGTACGTGCCCGAGGCCGACGACCTCGACCAGTCGTTCCCTGACCGCTTCCTCGACCGCGAGCTGTCGTGGCTCCGCCTCAACCAGCGGGTGCTCGAGCTAGCCGAGGACGAGAGCCTTCCCCTGCTCGAGCGGGTGCGGTTCCTCGCCATCTTCGCCAGCAACCTCGACGAGTTCTTCATGGTGCGCGTGGCCGGTCTCAAGCGCCGGATCGCGGCAGGTGTCGCCGTGAGGGCGGCCTCCGGCCTGCTGCCGCGCGAGGTGCTCGAGCAGATCCTCGAGACGACCGCCGAGCTCACGGCCCGGCACGCGCACACGTTCCAGGAGTCCCTCATTCCCGCCCTGGGCGAGCAGGGCATCGAGGTGGTGCGCTGGGAGGAGCTCGACAGGGAGGAGCAGAAGGCCGCCAAGAAGGTCTTCAAGGAGCGCGTCTTTCCCGTGCTGACGCCGCTGGCCGTCGACCCGGCGCACCCGTTCCCCTACATCTCCGGTCTGTCACTCAACCTCGCGCTCGGCAACCAGCGGTTCGTGCCGCTCGAGGACGTCATCGGCGAGCACCTCAAGCGCCTGTTTCCCGGCATGGACGTGCTCAAGGTGCACACCTTCCGGGTCACGCGCAACGAGGACCTGGAGGTCGAGGAGGACGATGCCGAGAACCTCCTCAAGGCGCTGGAGAAGGAGCTGCTCCGGCGCCGGTTCGGGCCGCCGGTGCGGCTCGAGGTCGAGGAGTCGATGGACGACGAGGTCCTCGAGCTGCTGGTCTCCGAGCTCGGCATCACCGATGCCGAGGTGTTCCGGCTCCCCGGCCCGCTCGACCTGCGCGGCCTGCACGCCATCGCCGACCTGGACCGGCCGGACCTGAAGTACTCGCCCTTCCTCGCCGCGACCCATCCGCTGCTCGCGCCGGTTGAGTCGGCCTCGCCGGTCGACGTGTTCAAGGCGGTCGGGCGGTCCGACGTACTGCTGCACCATCCCTATGACTCATTCAGTACGTCGGTCCAGCGGTTCCTCGAGCAGGCGGCTGCCGACCCGCACGTGCTCGCAATCAAGCAGACGCTCTACCGCACGTCGGGTGACTCGCCCATCATCGACGCCCTCGTCGACGCGGCCGAGGCCGGCAAGCAGGTGCTCGTCATCGTCGAGATCAAGGCCCGGTTCGACGAGGAGGCCAACATCCGGTGGGCCCGCAAGCTCGAGCAGGCCGGCTGCCACGTCGTCTACGGGCTGGTCGGCCTCAAGACGCACTGCAAGCTGGCGATGGTCGTGCGCGACGAGCCCGACGGCATCCGTCGCTACACCCACATCGGCACGGGCAACTACAACCCGAAGACCGCGCGGCTCTACGAGGACCTCGGCCTGCTCACCACCAACGAGGCCATCGGCGAGGACGTCGCGCACCTGTTCAACAACCTCTCCGGCTTCTCGCGCAACGCGTCGTACGACGAGCTGATGGTCGCGCCCGACTCCGCACGCAGCGGCGTGATCGAGCACATCCGCGCCGAGGTCGAGCACCATCGCGCCGGTCGCCCGGGCCGGATCAGGATCAAGGCCAACTCGATCGTCGACGAGGCCGTGATCGACGAGCTCTACCACGCGTCGCAGGCCGGCGTGCAGGTCGAGCTGCTGATCCGGGCGATCTGCGGGGTGCGGCCCGGCGTACCCGGCCTCTCGGACAACATCCGGGTCCGGTCGATCCTGGGCCGTTTCCTCGAGCACAGCCGGATCTACTGGTTCGGCAACGGCGGGTCACCCGACGTCTACATCGGGTCCTCGGACCTGATGCACCGCAACCTCGACCGTCGCGTCGAGGTCCTCGTCCGGCTGCCCGGCGAGGCCGCCACGGAGCAGGTCTCGGCGCTGCTCGAGCTCGCCTTCGACCCGCACACGTCGGCCTGGCAGCTGGCGCCCGACGGCACCTGGACCCGCAACACCTCGCCCGACGAGGAGCCGATGATCGACCTGCAGGAGACGCTGATCGCCCAGCACAGCCGTCGCCGGGCGAAGTAAGGGAACGCGTCGTCAGACGTGGTGCATGGCAAGGCGGACGAGCGAAGGCGTCCTTCAGCGGAGCGCAGCGGACCGGACGTCGAGCGAGGACAACGAAGCCAGGTGCCGCGTATGACGGCGCGGTCAGGCGGTGAGGCCGCCGTCGGCAACAATGACCTGGCCCGTGATGTAGTCGTTGGCCGGGTCGGTCAGGAAGAGCACGATCCGGGCGATGTCGGCGGGCTCGCCGAGCCGACCGGCGGGAGTACGCCGGACGATCTGGTCGAGCTGGGCCTCGTCGAGGCCGTGGGACATCTCGGTGCGCAGGTAGCCGGGCGCGATCGAGTTGACGACGATCCCGCGCGACCCGAGCTCGCGCGCCATCGACCGGGTCAGGCCGTCCAGCGCGGCCTTGGTCGCGCTGTAGACGCTGAGGCCGCGGTAGCCGGACAGGCCCACGATCGAGGAGATGTTGACGATGTGGCCGCGCCGGCGGGCGAGCATGCGACGGGTGACGAGCTTGGTGATGTGCAGCGTGCCCTTGAGGTTGAGGTCGATGACGAGGTCGATGTCGTCGTCGTCGGCCATCGCCAGGATGCCGTCGCGCGCCACACCGGCGTTGTTGACGAGGACCTCGATCGTCTCCCAGCGCTCGACGACGGCGTTGACGAAGGCAGTCGTCTGGTCGCGGTTGCTGAGGTCGACCTCCTGGAAGAGGAAGCGGTCGGCGTACTCCTTCTCCCAACGGTCGACCTCGGGCGTCCGCGAGCGTGCGCAGGTGGCGACGCGGTCGCCCGCATCGAGGTGCCCCTCGACGATCCCGGCTCCGAGCCCCCGGCTGCCTCCCGTCACGATCACGACACGGGGCCCCGCATCTGGGGACACTGCTGCTGACGTCACGCTTCCACCCTTCTGACGGTCTTGTCACCGCGGGTCTGGATCGAGTCCACGAACGCGACACTGCGCGGCTGCCATGCCCGCGGCAGGTCGGCGACGGCGTCGCGGATCTGCTCGCGCAGCCTGTCGAGGTCGGCATCGTCGGCACCACCGAGCGGTACGACCTCGACGGCGACGATCGCGCCCGTGAGCCGGTTGGCACGACCGAAGACACGAGCGGCCGCGACGGAGTCCAGCGCGCTGATCCGCTCCTCCACCGGCAGCGGATGCACCTTCACCCCGCCGACGTTGATGACCTCCGAGGTGCGGCCGCGGAACAGCACGCGGCCGTCGACGACCTCGACGAGGTCGCCGGTGCGACGCCATTCGCCGTCCGCGTCGGCTGGGTCGGCTGCCTCGGTGGAAGCGTCGGCGTAGCCGAGCATGCCGGCGCCGGCGCGGACCCAGAGCTCACCGTCGTGGACGCGAAGGTGCGACGTCGGGTTGGCCTCGCCGTGCAGGACTGCGGCGTCGAGGCCGGGGCGGCCGTCACGGACGGACGCGACCGAGCCGAACTCCGTCGAGGCGTAGACCTGGGAGACCCGGACGCCCGGGAACGTCGCGCGAAGCTCCTCGAGGAGGTCGGCCGGGCTCGCCTCGCCGCCGAGCGTGGCCTGCTCGAGGGCAGGCAGCGCGACCCCGCGGGAGCGCGCCTCGGCGAGCAGGAACCGCCAGTACGTCGGCGTCGCGCTGACGCAGGTCACGCCTTCGGCGAGCAGCGCGTCCACGCCGTCGCGTGGCTGGCGCGGGAACGGGGCCACCAGGGTGGCCCGGCTGGCGAGCACGTGCTGGATCACCTGCAGGCCGGCGAACTGGTGCGGGCCGTAGGCGAGGAGCCAGCGCTGCTGGGGTCGCGGGGACACGGTCGCGACGGTGCGGCCGAGGATCGACCAGTCGTGCCGCGCCGCCTTCGGCACACCCGTGGTGCCGGTGGTGCGGATCAGCAGCGGCTGGGCCTCACCCGGCCCCGGCCGGGTGTCGGGCTCGGCACCGGCGAGCTCGTCGGGATCGACGACGCGGAACGGCCCCACCAGATCGGTCCGGCGGGTGACGACGACGTCGTGGCCGAGGGACTCGGCCTGGGCGGCGAACTCGGCAGGCGCCATGTCTGCCTGGTACTGGCACGGCTCGCTCCCGACGAGCGCGGCGCCGGCGAGCAGCTGCACGATCCGGGTGGCGTCCGGCTCGACCATCGCGAACCGGGTCACGCCCTGCGCGACCAGGCCGCCGGCGACCCGGCGCGCGGCGGTCCGCAGCTCGCCGTACGTCGTCGTACCCTCCCCGGTGACCACCGCCGGGTGATCGGGTGCCTCGGCCGCGGCTCGCTCGAGGAGCAGGATCATGCGCTCGAGGACACCTCGTAGAACGCCAGGATGTCGCCGACGGTCTGCGGCAGCTGCTCCGCAGAGGAGAACGGGTCGGTGCCGAGCACGTCCTCGAGCATCACGGAGAGCTCCGCCGCCTCGAGCGAGTCGAGCGCCAGGCCCTCTCCGAACAGCGGGGTCTCATCGCTCAGGTCGTCGCTGCTCTTCCCCGCACGGGCGAGGAACTCGGCGATGACGGCACGCGCCTTTTCTACGGCCACGACGGTCCTTTCGGGGCATGTCCAACGGGAGTCGACCCGCATCTCTCGCGGAGAGTATTCCTCACGGGGCACCGCCCGGTCCCGGAAGTCTCAAACTCACGCCGTACGCCGACGCCCGGCCGAGCGCGGCGATGATGAACAATGTGCGCGTGCCTGGTACCTCGCGCCCCATGACGACCGCGGAGAAGTACTACGTCTTCCTCGACCTGGCCTGGCCGACGAACCCGATCCTCAGCGCCGAGCTCGACGTCTGCCTGCCGGCGGACAAGGTCGAGGCCCGGTGGCGCGAGTTCTGTGCCCGCCGGATCTACTCCCGCCTGATGCCGACGGCCGACCTGACCGTCGTCGACGCCGGCCTCTCGCGGGTGGACTTCGACACGGCGGAGCTGCCCAGCGCCGAGTGGGAGGCGCACGTCGCCCGCGACGCGGACACCGCATTCGGCCTGGAGCGGGTGACAGCGCTGCGCTACCTCGCCAGCCCCGGCGAGGGCCGGTCGTTCATCTACCTGATCGGGCACCACTCCGTCGCAGACGGCCGCGGCGGGCTGATGGAGCTGCAACGGTTCCTGCAGTTCCTCGACGATCGTGACGTACCGACCCAGGACGCTCTCTCGCTGCCGTCGGCACCGCGGGCCGAGTACCCGTGGCAGACCGACCGGCGCGCGATGCTCGACGTGCTCCGCGACCTGAGCAACCGCAACCGCGACCTCGGCCAGCCGCTCCCGCCCGACTGGCCCGCCGCCTCCGACGAGCGCCACTCCCTGCTCAGCCCGATCGTCTTCTCCCCGGAAGTCTCCGAGGCGATGCTGCAGCGCGCCCGCGACGAGGGCGTCCGCGTCTTCTCGGCGATGGCGGCGGCATGGCTCCAGCAGGTCGCAGGCACGATCTGCGGCGTCGACGAGGGCGTCGTCCAGCTCAACGTGCCCGTCGACAGGGCGGTCCCGAGTGACGACCCACGGCGACCCACTCCCATGGCGATCGCCGTGCTCGGTCACCGGTACGCCGTGCAGAAGGACGCCTTGTGGCCGCTGGCCCGCGACATCGCCACGACGGTCGGGCAGGCGCTGGACCGTGGCGAGGGAGAGCTGTTCTTCCAGCTCGCGCGCCTCGACGCCGTCACTGACCTGGCCGCAGGCACCGAGGCGGTCGGCAACGCGATCCGCAACGCTCCCCCGGCGGCGAGCGTGACCAACATGGGGCTGCTCGACGCGTCCGCCGACCCGCCGTGGGTGCGCGCGATGTGGGGCAACCTGGCGGCGACGCCCAACCAGCTGATCTCGTTCAGCACGGTGGGCTACCGCGGGCGGCTCTGCAGCACCCTGTGGACCGACGAGGTCCGCGTGCCGCCTGCACGGGCCGCCGAGCTCGTGTCGGGGTTCACCGCCGCCCTCGGCTGAGGCCGGTCGCGTTCAGCAGGTCGCGAAGAGCACCGGGCCGTTGTCCAGTGCCGACAGCACGAACCCGGACTTCGCCTTGGGACGGAACTCGAGCTTCACCACCGGGCCGTCGGTGCGCGACGACACCAGGTCGAGGTCGTCGCTGAAGCTGCCACCGCGTCCGGGTGCGTCGCCGACCGCGAGCTTCGCGCGCGGGCGGAGGTCGTCCTTCGCCTGCCCGGAGCTCTCGAACAGCTCACCCACGGTGAGGGACCGGTCGGGCGCCATGGCCATCACCAGGCCGGTCAGCGGGTGGACGCCACCCGCCGCCTGCACGAGGGAGTCGGCCTGCGACTGGCTGTCCTGGTCGGCCGCGGACATCGCCAGGTCCTCGCAGGCGAAGTCCTCCGACCACACCATCGCCGCCGCGGGCTCGGCCATCGTCTCGACCAGCCGGCGGGTCGACGCGACGTCGGCCAGGGAGTCCTTGTGGCCCGTGGCGGCAGCGACCGCCTGCTCGGCGTACGACTCCGTGTCGCTGGTGACGACGAGGTGCTGGTCGGCGAGGACGGCGACGTACTGCAGCTCCGGCGTGATCGTCGGATCGATCGCGGCGACCAGGTCGATCCCGCCCTTCCACACGCCGGTGGAGCTGGCCGGCTTCGTGAACCCGAGGTCGTCGAGGTGGTCGCGCACCTCTTGGGGGTCGAGGTCGTCGGGCAGCCGCACCACCATCGTCGCGCCGGCACGGGACTGGGCGTAGGCCTCCCAGTCGACCGTCGCCGGCGAGAACCCGAAGGCCTTCTGCAGCGCCGCGGTCGACTCGTCGATGCTCGAGGCCGCCGACAGGTCGGAGTCGTAGGCCTTCGAGGTCAGCCTGTCGATCGTCGCCGCGGTCGGGTGCGTCTGGTCGGGCACGTCGAGCTCGCGACGTACGGCGGCCCAGTCGGTGAACGCCAGCCGCAGGGTCGATCGCGGGACCGCGTCGAGCGCGTCGCGAAGCCCGGACCGGTGGTCGTCCTTCCACACCGCGCGCGCTCCGAGGACGAGCAGGATCGCGACGACGACGGTCGAGACGACCACGGCGGTGCGACGAGTGCTCACGGCTGACTTCCCCAATTGCTCGGCTGCCGGTGAGACTAGCCGCATGGGTACCGCTGACCCGGCCGCGTCCGGGACCGTCTCCGGGCCAGAGGTCGTCGCGGCCGGCGCCGTCGTGGTGCGCCGCACCGGTGGCGGCGAGGTCCTGCTGGTGCACCGGCCCAAGTACGACGACTGGGCGTGGCCGAAGGGCAAGCAGGAGCCCGGCGAGCACGTCACCGCCACCGCCGTGCGCGAGGTGGTCGAGGAGACGGGGGTCGAGATCCGGCTCGGCCGGCCGCTGCCTCGTCAGCTCTACCGCGTCTCCGGTGGGCGGGCCAAGGAGGTCCACTACTGGACCGGCTGGGTGATGGGCGACGACGACGTGTCGGCGTACCCCGCGAACTCCGAGATCGACCAGGTCGCGTGGGTCGGGTTCGAGAAGGCCCGCGCGATGCTCACCTACGCCGACGACGTGGCCCTGCTCGACCAGGTCGTGCAGCACCCACGGCGCACCTCCTCGCTCGTCGTGCTGCGGCACGCCAAGGCCGAGAAGCGCGCGGCCTGGGACGGGCCCGACGAGGCGCGGCCGCTGACCGACGCGGGCAGGCTCCAGGCGGCGCGGCTGGTGCCGGTGCTGTCGGCGTACGGGATCACTCGTGTGCTGACCTCGCCGAGCGAGCGCTGCCGGGAGACCGTCGCCCCGTACGCCGAGGACCACGTGCTCCGGCTGGAACACGTCTCGGGCGTGAAGGAGGAGGAGTTCACCCCCGACTCGGTCAGCGAGGCCGTCGCGTTCCTGCTCGCGCAGAAGGAGAACGCGGTGCTCTGCAGCCACCGGCCGGTGCTGCCGGAGATCCTGGCGGCCCTGGGGATCGCCGAGGAGCCGCTCGCCCTCGGCGAGATGGTGGTCTGCCAGCACCGCAAGGGGCGGGTCGTCGCCACGGAGCGCCACCTGGCGTTCTGAGCGCGCTGAGCCGAAATGGCGGCTCCCGTTCACTCCCCGTTCACCCGCGCACGGGGGCCGTGTCACCTCAGATTCCTAGCGTCTGCGATGTCCAGTCGCTTAAGACAACAGGAGATCGAAGTGAACCGCACAGCCCTCCGCCGCCTCGCCGCCCCTGGCGTGGCCGCTCTCGCCCTCGGCTTCGCGCTGTCGGCCTGTGGCGCCGGCAACGAGACCGGCGGCAACTCCGACAGCAAGCTCAGCGGGACGTTGAAGGGCGCCGGCTCGAGCGCTCAGGAGTCCGCCATGGACGCCTGGCGCGCCGGTTTCCAGAAGGACAACTCCGACGTCACCGTGAACTACGACCCGTCCGGCTCCGGAGCAGGTGTCTCCGGCTTCAACACGGGCGCTCTCGACTTCGCCGGCTCCGACGCTGCGCTCGACCCGACCAAGGGTGAGGTCGACGCCGCCAAGACCCGCTGCGGCGCGAACGCCCTGGAGGTCCCTGACTACGTGAGCCCGATCGCGGTCGCCTACAACCTCGACGGTGTCGACACCCTGAACCTCTCCGCCAAGACGGTCAGCGCGATCTTCGACGGCAAGATCACGAAGTGGAACGACCCGGCCATCGTGGCGGAGAACCCCGACGCCAAGCTGCCCGGCTCCGCGATCACCCCCGTGCACCGTTCGGACGAGTCGGGCACCACCAAGAACTTCACCGACTACCTCTCGCAGGCAGGGGAGGGCGCGTGGACGCACCCCGCCGACAAGGTGTGGCCGACCACGTCCGGTGAGGCCGCCAACGGCACCTCCGGCGTGATCGCGGCGATCAAGGCCGGTGCCGGCAGCATCGGGTACGCCGACGAGAGCCAGGTCGGCGACCTGTCCGTCGCCTCGATCAAGGTGGGCGACGCGTACGTGAAGCCGTCGGCCGACGGCGCCGCCAAGGCGCTCGAGGTCTCGCCGATCGACGACAGCCGCACCGAGGGCGACCTCGCGGTGAAGGTCGACCGCACCACGACGGAGGCCGGCGCCTACCCGCTGATGCTCACGTCGTACCTGATCGCCTGCCCGACCTACGACGGCGGCAAGGCCGACCTGGTCAAGGCGTTCCTGAAGTACATCGTCAGCACCACCGGCCAGCAGGAGGCCGCCGACAACGCGGGCTCCGCGCCGCTGCCGGACGCGCTGCAGCAGAAGGCCGAGCAGATCATCGACACGATCTCGGCCAAGTGAGTCTGGAGAGGTAACAGCTCCGTGACCTCCGTGACGACGGAGACCGGATCGCCCAAGCGCCGCTTGGGCGATCTGGTCTTCGCCAACACCACCCGCGCCGCCGGCGTGACCATCCTGGTCGCGCTGGCCGGCGTGGCGATCTTCCTCACCGCCGAGGGCCTTCCGGCCGTCGGGGCGAAGGCGCCCGACCTCAAGGGCCACTCCAACCTGCTCACCTACGTGGCGCCGCTCGTCTTCGGGACCTTGCTGGCCGCCGTGATCGCCCTCGTGATCGCGGTCCCGCTCGCCCTCGGGGTTGCGCTCTCGGTGTCGCACTACGCACCGAAGCCGGTGGCCGTCGGGATCGGCTACCTGGTCGACCTGCTCGCCGCGGTGCCGTCCGTCGTCTACGGCCTGTGGGGCATCGGCTTCCTCGGACCGCGACTGATCCCGGTCTACCAGTGGCTCGCCGACCACCTCGGCTTCATCCCGTTCTTCGACGGCCCCGCCTCGAACACCGGCCGCACGATCCTGACCGCGTCGATCGTGCTCGCGATCATGATCCTGCCGATCGTCACCGCCATCTCGCGCGAGATCTTCGCGCAGACGCCTCGCCTCAACGAGGAGGCCGCCCTGGCGCTCGGCGCCACCCGGTGGGAGATGATCCGGCTCGCCGTACTCCCCTACGCCCGCTCGGGCATCGTCTCCGCGGCGATGCTGGGCCTGGGCCGCGCCCTCGGCGAGACCATGGCTGTCGCCATGGTGCTCTCCGCCAGCGGCGTCGTCACCTGGGACCTCATCTCGAGCACCAACCCCTCGACCATCGCAGCCAACGTCGCGCTCACCTTCCAGGACGCCACCGGGCTGCAGCGCAACGCGCTCATCGCCTCGGGCCTGGTGCTGTTCGTGATCACCTTCGTCGTGAACTTCGCCGCCCGCGCGATCGTCGAGCGCAACGATCCCGGGAAGGCCCGATGACCGACCTCGCGACCGCCCCGGAGACGCACCAGCACGTCCCCCTGCGGCACCCACGGCTCCCAGCCTTCGCCCCGCTCCTCGCCGCCGGCATCGCGGCTGCCGCGGCGGCGCTGATCGGGATGACCCTGAGCTGGAACCTCACCGGGATCGTCGCCCTCGCGATCGTGATCCACCTCGTCGGGCTGACCCTCTGGTCCCGCACGGTCGAGAACGCACGAGCCGCGACCGACCGGCTCGTGACCTCCCTCGTCTGGGTGGCGCTGCTGATCGCGATGATCCCGCTGGTGTCGCTGATCTGGAAGGTCGTGCAGGAGGGCTCGCCGGCCCTCAACGCGAAGTTCCTCACCTGGTCGATGCGCAACGTGATCGGCGAGCCGGGCGGCATCTACCACGCGATCGTCGGCACGCTGATCATCACCCTGGCGGCGACCGTGATCTCGGTGCCGATCGGGCTGCTGAGTGCGATCTATCTCGTCGAGTACGGCGACCAGTCGAAGCTCGCGCGGTGGATCCGGTTCCTGGTCGACGTGATGACCGGCATCCCGTCGATCGTCGCGGGCCTGTTCGCCTACGCACTGTTCTCGATCCTCTTCGGCCCGGGCACCCAGATGGGCTTCGGCGGCGGCGTGGCGCTGTCGCTGCTGATGATCCCCATCGTGGTCCGGTCGGCCGAGGAGATGTTGAAGCTGGTGCCGGCGGACCTGCGTGAGGCGTCGTACGCGCTGGGCGTGCCGAAGTGGCGCACCATCATCAAGGTCGTGCTGCCCACCGCCATGGGAGGGATCATCACCGGTGTCACCCTCGCCGTCGCCCGCGTCATCGGGGAGACCGCGCCGCTGCTGATCATCTGCGGCGGCACCGACTCGGTGAACTTCAACCCGTTCCACGGGCAGATGGCGAGCCTGCCGGTGTTCATCTACTCCAGCTACACCCAGCCGGGCAGCAACCCCGAGATCCTCAAGACGATGGCCTGGGGCGCCGCCCTGGTCCTGATCATCATCGTGATGGCGCTCAACCTCGTTGCGCGCCTCGCCGGCAAGTTCTTCGCTCCCAAGCGCGGGCGTTGAGAGGAATACCCATGGCCAAGAGCATCGACATCTCCGACCTGAGCATCTACTACGGCGACTTCCTTGCCGTCGAAGGTGTCACGCTGACGATCCCGGCGCGGTCCGTGACCGCGCTGATCGGACCGTCCGGGTGCGGCAAGTCGACCTTCCTGCGCACGCTGAACCGGATGCACGAGGTGATCCCCGGCGCCCGCGTCGAGGGCAAGGTGATCATCGACGGCCAGTCCCTCTACGACGACGCGGTCGACCCGGTCGAGGTACGCCGCATGGTCGGCATGGTCTTCCAGCGGCCGAACCCGTTCCCCACGATGTCGATCTACGAGAACGTGCTGGCGGGGCTGCGGCTGAACAACAAGAAGCTGTCCAAGTCGGACGCCGACTCCGTCGTGGAGAAGGCGCTGCGTGGCGCCAACCTCTGGAACGAGGTCAAGGACCGCCTGGGGAAGCCCGGGATGGGCCTGTCCGGCGGCCAGCAGCAACGACTCTGCATCGCCCGCGCGATCGCGGTGGAGCCGCAGGTGCTGCTGATGGACGAGCCGTGCTCGGCGCTGGACCCCATCTCCACCTCGGCCATCGAGGACCTGATCCACGAGCTCAAGGCCGAGTACACGATCGTGATCGTCACCCACAACATGCAGCAGGCCGCACGGGTCTCCGAGGACACCGGCTTCTTCAACCTCGCCGGCGCCGGCAAGCCCGGCCGGCTGATCGAGTTCAACCCCACGAAGAAGATCTTCAGCGTCCCGGACCAGGAAGCCACCGAGGCGTACATCTCGGGCCGCTTCGGCTGAGCCCCGCGGGCCGGCGCGACGCCGGCGTACCGGCCTCTCGTCCCCGGACATGCAAATGTCGCTGTCCGGTCAGGCGGCGCGCACAGGCGACCCACGCGCGACATTCGCATGTCGGCGTGCGAGGGCGACCACGTCCTGCAACACCTCGAGGACGTACGCCGGCTGGAACATCACCTGGTACCAGCTGAACCTGACGACGATCCACCCGTCGAGCGTGAAGGCGTTGTAGCGGACGCAGTCGCGGGTCAGCGCCGCGGTCTCGCCGTGCCAGGCGAAGCTCTCCGCCTCGATCACGATCCGCAGCGAACGATCGGCGAGGTCCGGATGCAGCTCTCGGGTGGGCGACACGCGGATCGGCAGCTGGGGCTCGACATCGAGGCCCGGAATCGTCGACGCGTAGGCCCGCAGCGTCGACTCGTAGGGGTTCGCCGACTTCGCGCTCGCCATCGCCGACACCGCCATCGCCCGGGCGCGCCCGCGACCCTTCATGGCCGCCGCGATCGCCATCAGCTCCCGCTTGGTCACGTCACCGGCACGGAGGGCGCTCTCGACGATCGGTAGCGCCTCCTCGAGCGGGAGCATCCGCATGCAGTCGACGAGTGTGCGGCGTACGCCGGTGACGCCGTCCACGATGTCCTCCGCCGCGATGTCCGACCAGTGCGGCACGACGAGTCGCCGAGCCGACGGCGGCAGGTGATGGGTGCGCGGGAAGGTGACGTCCGGGAGGTCCGGGACCTCCTTCTGGCCCCACCCGTGGCGCTGCGCCGCACTGCGCATCGACAGGACGCCCCCGAGGGTGGCCGCCGCCCGTACCGCAGCACTCGCCGTCGCGAGCGCATACCGTCCGCGTGCGACGCGCACCAGTACGCCGCCCCGCAGCGCCTTGTCGACGGCCGCCCGCCCGCACCGGTCGACGATGGTCGCCCGTGAGCACGCACCGCCGAGCACAGTGACGTGGCTGACGAGGTCCATGCCCCAGCCTGACCGCCCTCAGCGTCGGGGCGTGCTGACAATCCACAGGCTCCGCTGCGGGGCGTCGGGTTGTCGGTCACTTGGTCGTCGCCGGACATGCGGTGCTGCATCTCCCACGTACGCCGACATGCAAATGTCACGCGCGATGCCCTCGAGGCGCGCAGGTGTCACCTGAGCGACATTCGCATGCCCCCGTACGCGAGCCGGCGCCCATTCAAGCGCCCGACCGGCCCGCCCGGCGGCAAGGACCCCGCCGACTCAGGGGAGCTGGAAGACGAACTTCATCACGAGGTAGACGAAGGCGGCGGCCGCACCGGCGGCCGGGAAGGTCAGCACCCACGCCGTCACGATGCTGCGGGCGACGCCCCAGCGGACGGCGGAGAACCTGCGGGTCGCTCCGGCGCCCATGATCGCCGAGGTGATCGTGTGCGTGGTCGAGATCGGGGCGTGGTAGACGAACGCCGTCGTGTACAGCACTGCCGCGCCGACGGACTCGGCGGAGAAGCCGCGGGGCGGATCGAGGGCGATGATCTTGCGGCCGAGCGTGCGCATGATCCGCCAGCCGCCGGCGTACGTGCCCAACGAGATGGCTGACGCCGCCGAGATCACGATCCACAGCGGGAGGTTCTGCTGGTCCTCCGGGTAGTAGCCGGCCGCGATGACGGCCAGGAGGATCACGCCCATCGTCTTCTGGGCGTCCTGGAGGCCGTGGCCGAGCGCCAGCGCCGCGGCCGAGACGGTCTGCATGAGCCGGAAGCCGCGCTGCACCTTGTGCGGGTTGCGACGCCGGAAGATCCACATGATCAGCAGCATCACCAGGAACGCCGCGATGAACCCGACCACCGGAGAGATCACCATCGGGATCACGACCTTGTCGAGGATCGTCTTCCAGTGCACCGTGGCGCCCGCCGCGATCGCGGCCCCGCCCAGCCCTCCGATGAGGGCGTGGGACGACGACGACGGCAGCCCGAAGTACCAGGTGATCAGGTTCCACGTGATGGCACCGAGCAGCGCGGCCAGCACGATGATCAGGCCGTGGTTGCCCTTCGGTACGGCGATCGTGTCGCTCACCGTGTGCGCGACCTCCTGGCCGAGGAGTGCTCCGACGAAGTTCATGACGGCCGCGAGCGTCAGCGCGAGTCGCGGCGTCAGCGCACGCGTCGAGACCGAGGTCGCGATCGCGTTGGCGGCGTCGTGGAACCCGTTCGTGTAGTCGAACGCCAGGGCAACGACCACCACCGTGATGACGATGGCAAGGTCCACCGGTCAGGACTCCTTGACGTGGATCTGCTCGACGATGTTGGCGACCCGCTCGAAGGCGTCGATGGCGTGCTCGAGCGAGTCGACGATGTCCTTGAGCTTGAGGACCTCGAGGGCCTCGTAGGTCCCGCTGAAAAGCTTGGCCAGGATGCGTCGGTAGCTCTTGTCGCCGGCGTTCTCCAGACGGTTGATCTCGATCCAGTACTCCTCGAGGTCCTTCATCGCCTGCAGCTTGGGCATCGACTCGGCGGTGAGCTCGGCGCAGCGCTGGAGCACCTCGACCTGCTCGGCGCACTCCGCGGGCAGCGTCTCGACCTCGTAGAGCAGGGTGAGGTCGACGGCCTCCTCCATGAAGTCCATGACGTCGTCGAGGCCGGAGGCGAGGGAGTAGATGTCCTCGCGGTCGAACGGCGTGACGAACGTGCTGTTGACGCGACGGACGATCTCGTGGGTCGTCTCGTCGGCGTTGTGCTCGGCCTCCCGCATCCGCGTGGCGATGCCCTCGCGGTCGTTGCCGTCGCCGAGCATCTCCGCCAGCAGTGCCGCGCCATCGACGAGCTGCGCGGCGGACGACGTGAGCAACGTGTAGAAGGCAGTGTCGACTGGCTTGAACCTCAACGCCACGGTGAACTCCAGGAGAGCAGGATCAGAACGGCACACATGCTAGGTGGTCGAGCGGGTGGCACCACCGGCCGGACCCCTCGAGTAGCGGTCGGCCAGTCCACGGCGAGCGTAGCGGCAACCCCTGCCGGTGAGCACGGTCACGTCCGGGACGGCGTACGCCGTCAGCGAAGACCGAGCAGCCGGTCGATCTCGTCCTGGGCAAGGTGGCCCTCCGACTGATTGGCCGCGACCATCAGGCTGGCGGTCAGGCCGACCTCGTCGAGGAGCTCGGGGTCCTCGAGCTCGACGTCGAACGGGTCAGTGGACACGACGGGCCTTCCTTGTCTCTCCCCCGGCGAACGTCAATGCCCCCAGTGTGCCTCAGTCTGCCCCCGCAGCGCGGCCGAATAGATTTCCTCCAAGGAATGCACAAGGGGCCCCGACCGCAATGGTCGAGGCCCCTCGTCGTGTCTGGGCGATCAGATCGCGCGGACGTTCTCCGCCTGCGGGCCCTTGGGGCCCTGCGTGACGTCGAACTCGACCTTCTGGTTCTCGTCGAGGGACTTGTAGCCCTGCGACTGAATGGCCGAGTAGTGGACGAAGACGTCGTCTCCGCCGTCCTCCTGTGCAATGAAGCCGAAGCCCTTCTCGGCGTTGAACCACTTAACGGTGCCCTGAGCCATGCTGGTAATTCTCCTTATTGGGGCGAGAGACGACCACCTCGGTTGCCTCTTCCACAGATGCAGTGCTACGTCGTCCCGCCTCACAAAGAGAAGAAACGCCGTTGGGTCACACAACTCCAACAAGCGTTGGTTTAACTGCTGGAACTTGCATCTGCAGGACAGACACTACCAACTCCGGCGCCGTTGTCACGCGGTGGCGTGTCCGGGTCGTGGGCGTGCCCCTTCGGGCGCTGACTCGTTGGGGTTGGTTACCGAGACGCGAGTGCGACAATTCATTGCGAACCCCGGCAATCACCTTGCAAACATGCAAGGGTTCGGTTGCAGGTCTACGTCGTTCCTCGCGCACCGATGGAACCAGGAAGGGGTGGGGTGGTGGCACGTCGTCGCCGTGCGGACTCCGCCACCGCCCAGGAGACGGTCGACCGCCTCCCTGACGCCTCCGAGGACCGTGGCCCGATCGACCCGCTGCGGATCGCGTCCGAGGGCCTGGAGGAGGTCGAGGAGGAGCCGACGGCGCAGCCGCACGGCGCAGCGGACACCGCGGAGGCCACCGCAGACCCGCTCGCGCTCCTCAATCTCGCGATCGACGAGGAGGAGGCTCTCGCGGCCGAGGGTGACACCTCCAACAGGCCGTCGGGACCGGCGGAGGCCGAGGACCTCCCTGATCCGCTCACGCTGCTCGGACGTTCGATCGACGAGGAGGAAGAGGCTGCAGCAGCCGCCGGCGACGAAGCGCCCGCCGCGCGTCGCGGTCTCTTCGGTCGCCGCCCCCGCTCGCGTGAGCGCGACCGCACGCTCGAGGAGGTCACCGCTGCCGAGCCGGCGACCGACGCGCCCGTGGTGGACGGCGCCGACGTCGAGGTCGGACCCCGAGTCACCACTTGGGCACAGGAGTACGCCGACCTGCTGACCCCGGCCTCCGAGGAGCCCGTCGAGGCCGAGCCCGCAGAGACCGGCGAGGCAGAGGACCAGACCCCGCCGGTCGGCGGTCGTCGCCGCGCCGGTCGGCGTCGTCGCCGGAAGGCCGCGGAGGAGGCACCGGCGGAGGCATCGGTCGAGGAGTCGCCGGTCGAGGAGGCGCCGGTCGAGGAACGGGTCGAGATCTCTTCGGAGCCGACCGAAGCCGCCGAGGAGCCCCGCGAGTTCCTGGGAAGCTACCTGAACGTACCGGTCGAGGACGATGACGACGCCTCCATCGTGCACACGGAGCCCGTCGAGCACGTGGTCGACGAACGCTGGGACCCGGAGGTCGACGGCGGTGCGCCGCCGGCCGAGTTCCTGAGCTCTGTCCTCGATTCCGAGCCCGACACGCAGCAGCCCGAGGCCGCGGAGCAGCACCGCCTCGATGCCGAGGGCGCGGAGCGACAGCGCCTCGAGAAGGAGCGCGACGAGGCAGAGATGGCCGAGCGCGCGCGGCTCGCCGCCCAGCGCGCCGACCAGGAGCGGGCCGACGCCGAAGCACAGCGCCTCGCCGCCGAGCAGGCCGAGGCCGAGCGCGTCGCCGCCGCGCAGGCTGCCGCCGAGCAGGCCGAGCGCGACCGCGTCGAGGCCGAGGAGACCGCGCGCCTCGAGGCCGAGCGCGTCGAGGCCGAGCGTCTCGCGGCCGAGCAGGCCGAGGCAGAGCGCCTCGCCGCAGAGCAGGCCGCCGCAGAACAAGCCGAGCGCGACCGCGCCGAGGCCGAGGAGGCCGCCCGCCTCGAAGCCGAGCGCGCCGAGGCCGAGCGTCTCGCCGCCGAGCAGGCCGAGGCCGAGCGCCTCGCCGCCGCGCAGGCCGCCGCCGAGCAGGCCGAGCGCGACCGCGTCGAGGCCGAGGAGGCCGCCCGCCTCGAAGCCGAGCGCGCCGAGGCCGAGCGTCTCGAAGCCGAGCGGGCCGCCGCCGAGCGGGCCGAGCGTGAGCGACTGGAGGCCGAGGAGGTCGAGCGCCAGCGCGTCGCCGCCGAGGCCGCCGAGATCGCGCGCCAGGCGGCCGAGCAGGCCGAGCTGGACCGCCTTGCCGCCGAGCAGGCCGAGCGCGAGCGTCTCCAGGCCATCCGCGAGGAGGCTCGTCGCCGGGAGGAGGCTCGGCTCGCAGCGCTGAAGGCCGAGGAGGAGCGTCTGCTCGCCGCGCGAGCCGAGGCCCAGCGCATCGAGAACGAGCGCCTCGAGCGTGCTCGCCGCGAGGCCGCCGAGCGCGAGCGGGCCCGTCGTACCGCACTCGCCACCGAGCAGGCCCGGCTCGCTGCCGAGGCCGCCGAGGCCGAGCGCATCGAGTCCGAGCGGGCCGCCGCCCAGCAGGCCGAGGACGAGCGCCTCGAGGCCGTGCGGATCGCGGAGATCGCGGCCGAGGCGCAGAGGCTGGAGCGCGAGCGCGCCGAGTCCGAGCGCATCGAGTCCGAACGGGCAGCGGCACAGCACGCCGAGGACACCCGCATCGAGGCCCTGCGGCTGGCTGCGCTGAAGATCGAGGAGCAGCGCCTCGCGGCTGAGCAGGCCGAGGCCGAGCGCATCGAGTCCGAGCGGGCCGCCGCGCAGCAGGCCGAGGACGAGCGTCTCGAACAGGTCCGCCTGGCCGCGATCGAGGCCGAGCGGAAGTGGTTCGCGGACGAGAAGAGCGAAGCCGCGCGGATCGAGGCCGAGCGCGCCGACGCGCAGCGCGCCGAGGACGACCGCCTCGAGGGCATCCGGCTGGAGACCGCGCGCCTCGCTGCCGAGCTTGCCGAGCGTGAGCGGATCGAGGGGATCCGTGCCGCCGCCGAACGGGCCGAGAGCGAGCGCCTCGAGGCCCTGCGCGTCGAGGAGGCGCGGGTCGCCGCGGAGAAGGCCGAGCACGAGCGGCTGGAGGCCGAGCGCGCCGAGACCGAGCGGATCGCCGCCGAGCAGGCTGCAGCGCAGCGGGCCGAGGCGGTACGTCTCGAGCGTGAGCGCCTCGCAGCGGAGGAGGCCGAGCGCATCCGTGCCGCGCGCGAGCGCGAGGAAGCAGAGCGCCTGGCCGCCGAGCAGGCCGAGGTCGAGCGGGTACGCCGGGAGCAGGAGCGCCTCGCCGCCGAGCGCGCCGAGGCGGAGCGGATCGCGGCGGAGCTGGCCGAGGCCGAGCGGGCCGAGCAGGAGCGCCAGGCGCGTGAGGCCGCAGAGGCCGAGCGGCTCGCCGCGGTCGAGGCCGAGCGTGCCGAGCAGGAGCGGCTGGCCCGTGAGGCGGCGGAGGCCGAGCGGCTCGCCGCCCTGGAGGCCCGCCGCGAGGCCGCACTGCGCGAGCAGGAGCGGCTCGCCCAGGAGCAGGCCGAGCAGGAGCGCCGCGAGGCCGAGGAGCGCGAGGCCCGCCGCCAGGCAGCCCTGCTCGAGCAGCAGGAGCGCATCGCGGCTCAGCGCGCCGAGAAGGAACGGCTCGCTCGCGAGCGCGAGGAGTGGGAGCGTCAGGCGCAGGAGCGGGCACGTCGCGCGGCCGCGCCACAGGTGGCGCGTCCGGGTTCGGCAGCAGCAGCGGCGGCCGCAGAGCCCCGGCCCGCGGCCGCCCGTGCCGACGTACCGGCCCACGACGTCCCCGACATCGAGCCGGTGACCGCCGCGGCGAGCCAGCCGCCGGCCCGGCACTCCGTGGTCAGCGGTCGCACCACATCCAGCGAGCCGGTGCCGCGCTTCGTCGAGTTCCGGCCCGGCAACTTCCTCAGCTACGTGTTCGGTGCCTTGTTCACCGTGTTCTCCGTCGGCGCCGTGATCGGGATCTTCTGGGCCGTCTCGGAAGGCACCGGCCAGGCGATCACGGGCGCTGCGAGCCTGACCGTCCTCGCCATGATCTCGTGGTGGGCACTGCTGAACTGGTCTCCGCCGATCGTGTCGGTGAGCAACGGCCTGCTGGAGATCTCCCGCGGATCGCGCGGCGAGAGCTGGGACCTCCGCGACCCGGGCACCGAGATCACCTTCCGGGGCCGGCCGAGCTCTCGTGCCTGGAAGGCGATCGTCCGCGGCCCGAGCGGCAAACCGGCCACCATCGCGGCTCGCAACGTCGACGCCGCCCAGTTCGTCGAGCTGGTCGAGCACTACCAGGCGCTGGGGCCCGAGGGCACGGACGCCGAGTAGCCGCCATCTCGTCTAGGCTGCCGCGCGTACAACGGGCCTCTAGCTCAATTGGCAGAGCAGCGGACTTTTAATCCGCGGGTTCCGGGTTCGATCCCCGGGGGGCCCACCCACGTCCGCGCCCGCGCGGGAAGGCTTCCCGCCGACGCCGGGAAGGCCGCTCTGTCGGTCGGGACGCGTCGCGTCGAACGATGGAGCTCAAGGCGTCGACCGGCGACGCCAGCACAGAAGGCGGTGGGCCAGATGACGATGGCAGACGAGTCGGCGGTCAGCGTCGGCAGCAGCGAGACCGAGCGCAACAAGGCAGTGATCCGCAAGTTCGTCGACGAGGTCCAGAACAAGCAGGACTGGGACGCCTACGACGAGCTGAACGACCCGGCGTTCGTGAACCTGAGCGCCCCGCCGGGCGTTCCGGCGGATCGGGCAGGCGGCAAGCTGTATCTCCAGGCGCTCGCTGGCGCCTATCCCGACGGCCACGTCACGATCGACGACATGCTGGCAGAGGGCGACCAGGTGGTCACGAAGAAGACCTTCGCGGGGACCAACCTCGGCGAGTTCGCCGGCATGCCAGCGACCGGCAGACGGGTGACCATCCAGTACGTCGACATCATGCGCGTCCACGACGGACGGATCGTCGAGCACTGGCTGAGCCTGGACCAGCTGTCATGGATGCAGCAGCTCGGGCTGCTGCCGGCCTGACGACGGGCCGGACCGGCGCGCAGTGCTCATGCCCGGCAGCACCTCCGGGTACCGATCGATCCGACGGAAAGGGAGGTGTCGGAGCATGCCCGCCAAGAAGGAGATGCCCTCGACCATCGAGCGCTCGCCGAGGAAGGCGCAGCGCACCTGGAGCAAGGTGCACGACGCGGCCGTCGAGCAGTACGGCGAGGGCGAGCGCGCGCACCGCACCGCGTTCGACGCCCTGAAGCACAGCTTCGAGAAGGTCGGCGACCACTGGGAGCAGAAGGCCGAGAAGGGACCGTCCGACAGCCAGGCCGCCAAGTCCGGTCCGGCTGCCCGCCGGGGCGGCCGGACCGCCGGCGGCGTCGACGCCAACGCCTCCAAGAAGCACCTGATGGACGTCGCCCGGCGCCTCGACGTGCCTGGCCGGTCGAGGATGGACAAGGACGAGCTGGTCGAGGCGATCGAGCGCGCCAACGACCGCGAGACCCGCAGGAGTCGTGGCTGACGGTGCAGCCGCTGTGGTACCGCAACGCGGTCATCTACCAGGTCGACGTCGCCTTCTTCCTCGACTCGAACGGCGACGGATGGGGTGACCTGCGCGGGGTCACGGAGCGCCTCGAGCACATCCGCGGGCTCGGGGCCAGCTGCATCTGGCTGCTGCCGTTCTACCAGTCGCCGTACCGCGACGGCGGGTACGACGTCACCGACCACCTGGCCGTCGACCCACGGTTCGGTGACATCGCCGACTTCGCGATCCTGCTCAACAAGGCCGAGTCGCTCGGACTGCGCGTGATCGTGGACCTCGTCCCCCAGCACACCTCCGACGAGCACCGGTGGTTCCAGGAGGCACGGCACGACCCGAGGTCGCCGTACCGCGACTACTACGTCTGGTCCGACGAACCCCTGGACACCGGTCTCGAGCCGGTCTTCCCGACCGTCGAGGACAGCGTGTGGACCTGGGACGAGGAGGCCCAGCGGTTCTACCGGCACATGTTCTACGGCTTCGAGCCCGACCTCGAGCTCGGCAACCCACGCGTCCGCGAGGAGATCCGCCGGATCATGGCCTTCTGGCTGCGCATGGGCGTCTCCGGCTTCCGGATCGACGCCGTGCCCTACATGGTCGAGCGGGCCCGTGCTGCGGACCGGCGCGACGACGGCTACTGGCTGCTCGCCGAGCTCCGCGAGCACGCGTCCCTCCACCACCCCGAGGCGGTGCTGCTGGGTGAGGTCGACGTGCCGGCCGACGTCTACCCCGACTACTTCGGCGCCGGAGACCGCATCTCGATGGTGATCGACTTCTGGACCAACAACCACACCTTCCTCGCGCTCGCGCGCGAGCAGTCCGAGCCGCTCGCTCGCGCGCTCGACCGCAGGCCGGCGCCGCCGCCGCGCGCGCAGTACGCCACCTTCCTGCGCAACCACGACGAGCTCGACCTCGAGCGCCTCGCGGAGTCGGAGCGCAACGAGGTGCTCGACCGCTTCGCGCCGGAGGACGACATGCGCGCCTACGACCGCGGCATCCGCCGACGGCTCGCGCCGATGCTGGACGGCGACACCCGCCGGGTGGCGATGGCGCATGCGCTGCTGATGAGCCTGCCGGGCGCACCCGTGCTCCTGTACGGCGACGAGATCGGCATGGGCGAGGACCTCTCGCGCCCCGAGCGCAAGGCCGTCCGGACCGTGATGCAGTGGACGGACGGTCGCAATGCCGGGTTCTCGCTGGCCGACGACGACCAGCTCGCGGCCCCCGCGATCAGTGACGGGCCGTTCGGCTACGAGAAGGTCAACGTGGCGCAGCAGAGCCAGCAGCGCGACAGCCTGCTGTCCCTCGTCGGCAACCTCGTCCGCTCCCGGCTCGGAGCCGAGGAGATCGGCGCGGAACGCTGCGAAGTGCTCGAGACCGGCGCTCCGAGCGTGCTGTGCCTGTGCCACGAGGCCGAGGGCCGCCACCTGGTGACGGCCGTGAACCTGAGCGACGAGGAGGTCACCTGCGAGCTGTCCGACGACCGGCTCACCGGCCTGACCGACGTGCTCTCCGACCGCGAGTACCCGGCCCCTGATGACAAGCCGACCAAGTTCGTCGTCGGCGGCTACGGCTACCGCTGGCTGCGCCGGCGCGACGAACCCTTCAGCGACACCCTCCACCCGGACCAGGGATGACGCAGGTGCTGGGCTCGACGACCTGGGTGATCGCGGAGGGCTACATCCCCGGCGACAGCACCGGCGAGGGTCGCGCGTTCGAGAGCCACGAGACCGCCTG
>JAEKKP010000274.1 GCA_019510315.1 Propionibacteriales bacterium | reverse complement strand
CGTCGAGCTGGTCGAGAGTGAGCACGCCGCGGTCGACGTACCCCATCTCGAGGACCTGTTCGCGAATGGTCCGGCCGGCCTTGAGCGACTCCTTGGCCACCTTGGCCGCCTCTTCGTAGCCAAGGTACTTGTTCAGCGGTGTGACGACCGAGGGGGAGGACTCGGCGTACCGGCGCAGCCGCTCGGCGTCGGCGGTGATCCCGTCGACGCAGCGGGTGGCAAGGAGCCGGCTGGACGTCGACAGGATCCTTGTCGACTCGAGCACTGCGCGCGCCATCACCGGCATCATCACGTTGAGCTCGAAGCTGCCGCTCGCGCCGGCGGTCGTGACGGTCGTGTCGTTGCCGATCACCTGGGCGCAGACCATCAGCGTCGCCTCGGGCAGGACCGGGTTGACCTTGCCGGGCATGATGCTCGACCCGGGCTGCAGGTCTGGCAGGTGGATCTCGGCGAGGCCGGTGGTCGGCCCGGACGACATCCAGCGCAGGTCGTTGCAGATCTTCGTCAGGCCGACGGCAAGGGTCTTGAGCACCCCGCTGAGCTCGACGAGGGAGTCGCGCGTGCCCTGCGCCTCGAAGTGGTTGCGCGCCTCGGTGAACGGCTGGCCGGTGAGTGTGCCGAGGACCTCGATGACGCGAGCGGCGAACCCGGGCGGTGTGTTGATGCCGGTGCCCACCGCCGTGCCGCCGAGGGGCAGCTCGCGGACGCGAGGGAGCACGCTGTCGAGCCGCTCGGAGGCCAGGCGCACTGTCGCGGCGTACCCGCCGAACTCCTGGCCGAGCATCACCGGCGTCGCGTCCATCAGGTGGGTGCGCCCGGACTTGACCAGCCCGGCGAACTCCTCGGCCTTGGCCTCGAGCGACTCCGCCAGTACGCCGAGCGCCGGCTGCAGGTCCTCGGCGACGGCCATCGCCGCAGCTACGTGGATCGAGGTCGGGAAGGTGTCGTTGCTCGACTGGCTCGCGTTGACGTGGTCGTTGGGGTGCACCTCGACGCCGGCGCGGCTGGCGAGGGTGGCGACGACCTCGTTCATGTTCATGTTGGAGCTCGTGCCGGAGCCGGTCTGGAACACGTCGAGCGGGAACTGGTCGTCGTGGTCGCCCGACATCACGACGGCGGCCGCGTCGCGGATCGCGGTGGCCTGCTCGTCGCTGATCACGCCGAGCTCGGCGTTGACCGTGGCGGCCGCGGCCTTGATCGCGGCGAGGGCGTGGATGTGTCGCGACTCGAGCGTCGTGCCGGAGATCGGGAAGTTCTCCACCGCCCGCTGCGTCTGCGCGCGCCAGAGCGCGTCGGCCGGGACCTTCACCTCACCCATGGAGTCGTGCTCGATGCGGAACTGTTCCTCGTCGGCCATGGCCTCGAGGTTACTTCCGCGACGAGTACAGCCAGTAGTGCTCGTCCCGCTGTGTCGGTGATGGGCCGAGCCGGACGGCGTACGACGTGGCGGTGGCGTTGCCGAACACCGCCTCCATCGCCGCCTGGAGCTGGGGCGCCTCGGCCGCGGACCAGATCGCGAGCACCTGCGCGGTGGCGCGATGCGCTGCCTCGAGGAACGGCTCCTTGTAGAGCGCCTCGTTGGCGTCGTGGACGAGGTAGTCGGGTCCGTTGTCGACGTCGAGCAGCACGAGGTCGTACGCCGACTCGCTGCTCTCCTGGAGCGC
>JAEKKP010000015.1 GCA_019510315.1 Propionibacteriales bacterium | reverse complement strand
AGCCAGGGTGCCGACCCGGCGAACTTCACCAACCACGAGTGGGAGGTCGCCATGGAAGCGCTGACGAAGGCGACCAGCGACCACCAGATCCGTCGCTTCACCGGCAACGACTACGTCCAGGACCTCTCCGCCGGCAACGTGCTCGCCTGCGAGGCGTGGTCCGGGGACATCGCCAACGCCGGCGACGACAACCTGGTCTTCGTGCCTCCGGAGGAGGGAATGATGATCTGGGCCGACAACATGCTGATCCCGAACCTCGCGACCCATCAGGCGAACGCCGAGAAGTGGATCGACTACTACTACGACCCCGAGGTCGCGGCCCGGCTCGCGGACTACAACCAGTACATCTGTCCGGTGAAGGGCGCCCAGCAGGCGATGGAGAAGGTCGACCCCGACAACGTCGACAACCCGCTGATCTTCCCCACCGAGGAAACCCTCAAGACGACGCACGGGTTCATGGCGCTCAAGGAGTACCAGACCCGCGAGTACGGAAGGCAGTTCTCCAATGTCACAGGCGTCTGAGGGCAGCCGCAGCCTGCACCTCTCCCAGGTCACCAAGGAGTTCGCCTCCTTCACTGCGGTGGACTCGCTCGACCTCGACGTCGCGCACGGGTCCTTCTTCGCGCTCCTCGGCCCGTCCGGCTGCGGCAAGACCACGACGCTGCGGATGGTGGCCGGCCTGGAGACGCCGACCTCGGGCTCGATCCGCATCGGGGACACCGACATCACCTACGCCAAGCCCTACCAGCGGCCGGTCAACACGGTCTTCCAGAGCTATGCGCTGTTCCCGCACCTCGACGTCCACGAGAACATCGCGTTCGGGCTCCGCCGCCGCCGGTCCGCAGAGGTCGACCGCCAGGTGAAGGACATGCTCGACCTCGTCGAGCTCGACGGGCAGGCCCGCAAGAAGCCGCACCAGCTCTCCGGTGGTCAGCAGCAGCGGGTCGCGCTGGCCCGGGCGCTGGTCAACGGGCCCGACGTACTCCTGCTGGACGAGCCCCTCGGTGCCCTCGACCTGAAGCTGCGCCGCGCCATGCAGATCGAGCTGAAGAGGATCCAGACCGAGGTCGGGCTCACCTTCGTGCACGTCACCCACGACCAGGAGGAGGCCATGACGATGGCCGACACCGTCGCGGTGATGAACGCCGGTGTGATCGAGCAGATGGGCGCGCCCGCCGAGCTCTACGAGAACCCGCGGACCACGTTCGTGGCGAACTTCCTCGGACAGTCCAACCTGATCGCCGGCAAGGTGCTCGGCCGTGACGGCGACTTCGTCAAGGTCGACATGCACGGCATCGCCGTCTCCGTCCCCGCCCAGCGCGCGCACACGGACGGCACCGAGGGCTGGGTCGGGATCCGTCCCGAGAAGGTGCTCATCGCCGAGGTCGGAGAGGACATCGACGCGCCCGGCAATCACCTCGAGGGCGGGATCGTCACCGACGTGAGCTTCGTCGGCGTCAGCACCCAGTACCTCGTCCGGATGCCGTGGGGGCAGGAGCTCCAGGTCTTCGAGCAGAACACCGGGCGCCGCAAGATCTTCGCGCACGGGGAGAAGGTCGACCTCTCGTGGCGACCGGAGTACGCCTTCCTCCTCGACTCCTCCCAGGACGTCAACGCGGGCATCGAGGACGACTGATGGCGGCACTCACCGCGCCCGCCCGAGCGGCGGAGGACAGCGCCAAGCGCGTCGGCGGCAGCCGCTGGACGGGCTACTGGCTGCTCGCGCCCGGCGCGATCTGGCTCGGGCTGTTCTTCGTGGTCCCGTTCTACTCACTGGTGTCCGCCAGCCTCTTCGACCCGAACGGCTCGGTCCTCACCGGCTACAAGGTGAACTACCACGTCGGCAACTTCGCGACGGCGGTCAAGGACTACCACCCGGAGCTGCTCCGCTCCCTCTGGTACGCCGGCCTCGCGACGCTGATCTGCCTCGTGATCGGCTACGTGCTGGCCTACGCGATCGCGTTCAAGGCCGGCCGGTGGCGCAACCTCCTGCTGGTGCTCGTGATCGCGCCGTTCTTCACCAGCTTCCTGCTGCGCACGCTGTCGTGGAAGCTGATCCTCGCGGACCACGGGTTCGTGGTGTCGACGTTGCAGCACCTGCACGTCCTGGGCCACGACGGGCGGCTCCTCAACACCTGGCTCGCGGTCGTGGCGGGCATCGTCTACAACTTCCTGCCGTTCATGGTGCTGCCCCTCTACGCCAGCCTCGAGAAGATCGACGGCCGTCTCGTGGAGGCCGCCGGTGACCTGTATGCGTCCCCGTTCACGGCGTTCTTCAAGGTGACGTGGCCGCTGTCGCTCCCCGGTGTCGTCGCGGGGACCTTGCTCACGTTCATCCCGGCCGCCGGCGACTACATCAACGCCCAGCTGCTCGGCAGTCCGGGGGAGCGCATGGTCGGCAACGTGATCCAGAGCCTGTTCACGTCGAGCCAGGACTACGCCACGGCCGGAGCGCTCTCGCTGATCTTGATGATCATCATCATCGGGATGGTGCTCGTGTACATCCGCAAGGTCGGCACGGAGGACCTCGTATGAGCCCCCTGGCGCGCGCCGGACGCTGGGTCCGCGGCCACCTGGTGCTGGGGCTCGGCGTACTGGTGCTGGCCTACATGTTCGTCCCGATCGCCGTCGTGGTGCTGATGAGCTTCAACGACCCGGGCAAGTCGAAGAACGTCTACGCGTTCCGAGGCTTCACGCTGCACAACTGGGAGCACCCGTGCGGTCCCGCCGGCATGTGCCACGCGGTGGGGCTGAGCGTGTCGATCGGGCTGCTGGCCACGCTGGTCGCCACGATCATCGGCAGCATGGCGGCGTTCGGGCTCGTCCGCCACGAGTTCAGTGGCCGGGGACTCGCCAACACGATCATCTTCCTGCCGATGGCCTCGCCGGAGATCGTGATGGGCTCCTCGCTGCTGGCGCTGTTCGTGTCGACCGGCTTCGGAGGGCGCCTCGGCTTCTGGACCATCTTCGTGGCCCACGTGATGTTCTGCCTGTCGTTCGTCATCGTGACCGTCCGTGCCCGCCTGGCAGGGCTCGACGACAACCTCGAGCAGGCGGCCATGGACCTGTACGCCGACGAGCGGCAGACCTTCTGGCGGGTGACGTTCCCCCTCGCGCTCCCGGGCATCCTGGGCGCCGCGCTGCTGAGCTTCTCGCTGTCGTTCGACGACTTCATCATCACCAACCTCAACGCCGGCCAGACCACGACGTTCCCGATGTTCGTCTGGGGTGCCGCCCAGCGTGGCGTCCCGATGCAGGTCAACGTCATCGGCACGGTGATGTTCGTGATCGCGATCGCGATCGTCCTGGGCGGCGAGCTGAACAACCGGCGGCGTGCGAGGGCGCTGGTCGGCTGACGAATTCACTACCGAGGTAGTGAATTCGTCACAGGTGGTTCTCGGCCTCCGTCAGCACCGACCGGAGGATCGACTCGATCTCGTCGAAGTGCGACTGGTCGCAGATCAGCGGGGGAGCGAGCTGGACGACCGGGTCGCCGCGGTCGTCGGCCCGGCAGTACAGGCCGGCGTCGAAGAGCGCCTTGGAGAGGAAGCCGCGCAGCAACCGCTCGGACTCGGCGTCGTCGAAGGTCTCCTTGGTGGCCTTGTCCTTGACCAGCTCGATGCCGTAGAAGTAGCCGTCGCCGCGGACGTCGCCGACCAGCGGCAGGTCGAGCAGCTTCTCGAGGGTCGCGCGGAAGTCGTCCTCGGTGTCGCGGACGTGCTCGTTGAGCTGCTCGCGCTCGAAGATGTCGAGGTTCGCCATCGCCACTGCCGTGGAGACGGGGTGGCCGCCGAAGGTGTAGCCGTGGGCGAACGACTCGGTGCCGGTGGCGAACGGCTCGAAGAGGCGGTCCGTCGCGATCATCGCGCCGAGCGGCGAGTAGCCGGACGTCAGGCCCTTGGCGCAGGTGATGATGTCGGGCTGGTAGCCGTAGCGCTCGGCCCCGAACATGTGGCCCAGCCGCCCGAAGGCGCAGATCACCTCGTCGCTGACCAGCAGCACGTCGTACTCGTCGCAGATCTCGCGGACCCGTGCGAAGTAGCCGGGAGGCGGCGGGAAGCAACCGCCGGAGTTCTGCACCGGCTCCAGGAAGACCGCCGCGACCGTGTCCGGACCCTCGAACTCGATGGCCTCGGCGATCCGGTCGGCCGCCCAGAGACCGAACGCCTCGGCGTCCTCAGGACGACCGCCCTGGAACTGCTCCGGTGCGCGGTAGAGGTTGGTGTTCGGGACCCGGAAGGCACTCGGCACCAACGGCTCGAACTGGGCCTTCATCCCCGGCAGCCCGGTGATCGACAATGCTCCGTGCGGCGTGCCGTGGTAGGCGATCGCGCGGCTGATCACCTTGTGCTTGGTCGGCTTGCCGGTGAGCTTGAAGAAGTTCTTCGCCAGCTTCCACGCCGACTCGACCGCCTCGCCGCCTCCGGTGGTGAAGAAGACCCGGTTGAGGTCGCCGGGCGCATAGCCGGCCACGCGCGCGGCGAGGTCCATGGCGCCGGGGTGCGCGTAGGACCACAGCGGGAAGAACGCCAGCTCGGCGGCCTGCTTGGCCGCGGCCTCGGCCAGCTCGGTGCGACCGTGCCCCACCTGGCTGACGAACAGTCCGGCGAGTCCGTCGAGGTAGCGCCGCCCGGCGGTGTCGTAGACGTAGGCGCCGTCGCCCCGCACGATCGTGGGGATCTCTGCCTTGTCGTAGGACGAGTGCCGGGTGAAGTGCATCCAGAGGTGGTCGCGGGCGGCCTGCTGGCGGGCCTCGTCGGCACCGCTGGCGGTGGGTTCGGTCATGTCCGCCAGTGTGCCAACGGGCATCCGGTTCGGCAAGTGAATCCGTCATCAGATCGCCTTCTTGGCGACGCAATCGCCACTAAGTTCCGGTTCGACCTGCGGATTTCGTTGTCACTCGCTTGACCGGCGGCCACGCCTGCGGCTTGACTTGGGCCATGGCCCTGAGCAACGACCTGAGCAACGACCTGAAGGTGCTGAAGAACGTCGTCGACGGCGAGCTCGTCGACGCGGCCTCCGGCGCGACGTACGACGTCCTCGACCCGACCACGGGAGCGGTGTACGCCACCGCCCCGGCCAGCGGTGCCGAGGACGTCGACCGGGCGTACGCCGCGGCGCAGGCAGCCTTCGACTCGTGGGGCCGGACGACGCCGAAGGAGCGCAGCGCGGCGCTGCTCAAGATCGCCGACGCCATCGACGCCCGGGCCGACCAGATCACCGCCGTGGAGGTCCGGGACACCGGGAAGCCGATCGGGCTCACGTCGACCGAGGAGCTCCCGCCGAGCTCCGACCACTTCCGCTTCTTCGCCGGCGCCGCGCGCGTGCTCGAGGGCAAGTCCGCAGGCGAGTACCTGCCCGGCCACACCTCGTGGATCCGCCGGGAGCCGGTCGGCGTCGTCGGCCAGGTGACGCCGTGGAACTACCCGCTGATGATGATGATCTGGAAGATCGCCCCGGCACTGGCGGCCGGCAACACGGTCGTGCTCAAGCCCAGCGACACGACGCCGGCGTCCTCCTCGTTGCTCGCCGAGATCTGCCAGGAGTTCCTGCCTCCCGGAGTCCTCAACGTCGTCACCGGCGATCGCGACACCGGCCGGCTGCTCGTCTCCCACCGCACACCGCAGATGGTGTCGATCACCGGCTCGGTCAGGGCCGGCATGGAGGTCGCCGGCGCGGCGGCCTCTGACGTGAAGCGGGTCCACCTCGAGCTGGGCGGTAAGGCACCGGTGATCGTGTTCGACGACGCCGACCTCGAGGCTGCGGCCGAGGCGATCGCGACGGCCGGCTACTTCAACGCGGGCCAGGACTGCACCGCGGCGACCCGCGTGCTGGCCGGTCCCCGGGTCCACGACGACTTCATCGCTGCGCTCACCGACCAGGCGCGGAACACCAGGACCGGCATGCCCGACGACGAGGACGTCCTCTACGGGCCGCTCAACAACTCCGACCAGCTCGCCCGGGTCCGCGGCATGGTCGACCGGCTGCCCGACCACGCGAAGCTCGAGATCGGCGGCGGGCCGGCGCGGGTCGCGGGCGGCGAGCAGGGCTACTTCTACGAGCCGACCGTCCTCTCCGGCCTGCGGCAGGACGACGAGCAGATCCAGACCGAGATCTTCGGCCCGGTCATCACCGTGCAGCGGTTCTCCGAGGAGGACGAGGCGCTGCGGTGGGCCAACGGCGTCGAGTACGGCCTGTCCGCGAGCGTCTGGACCAAGGACCACCAGCGCGCGCTGCGGATGAGCCGTGACCTCGACTTCGGCGTGGTCTGGATCAACACCCACATCCCGTTCATCTCGGAGATGCCGCACGGCGGGTTCAAGCACAGCGGCTACGGAAAGGACCTGTCGATGTACGGCCTCGAGGACTACACGCGGATCAAGCACGTGATGTCCTACTTGGGCGAGAACTGACATGCGGATCCTGCTCGTCGGTGCCGGCGGCGTCGGCGCCGCGTTCGTCTCGATCGCTCGCCGCCGGTCGTTCTTCGAGGCCTGCCTGGTCGCCGACTACGACGAGGCACGTGCGGAGAAGGCGGTCGTGGAGGCCGCCGACCCGCGCTTCACCGCG
>JAEKKP010000281.1 GCA_019510315.1 Propionibacteriales bacterium | reverse complement strand
TGGCGACCGCCCAGGCCAACCCGGCGGCGCTGCGCTACGTGCGCGAGGGCCGCGCCGACGTGGCGCGCTACCTGGCCGCTCAGGAGAAGGACGCGGCGACCGCTGGTTGAGCCTGTCGGGTCCTGGTGGTGGAGCCTGTCGAAACCCCCGGAGGGCTCAGTCGGCCGCGTGCAGCGTGGCCGGCTTGCGGGCGGCGTCCGCGAGCTGTGCCAGCCCGCGCTTGATGCCGCCGACCAGGTCGCCCTGTGTGAACGCGGACTCCATCGCGACCGCCGCCAGGCGCACGGCGTCGTCGGTCAGGTCACGGCGTACGACGGACCCGGTGACGATCTCCAGCAGCCGGGCCGCCGGGTCCACCATGATCAGGACGCTGCGGGCCGGGGCCACGAGGGAGGCGTGCAGCCTCTGGGCGAACGGCCCGGCCTCGCCCTCCGCCGCGCCGACGAACACGGAGAACTCGTAGCGGCAGACGGTCTCCGCGGCGCGGATGGCGCGGTCGATCTCGTAGCGCTGGTCGGACGAGAAGCCCTCACCACTGGCCACTGGTGCCACCTCGACCGCTCTCGGCGGACTCGATCTGCTCGGGCGACAGCTGGTCGGTCGCCTCGACGCCCTTCTGCGGGCCGCCGAACCACTCGGGCTCCGCACGCCAGGACTGTCCGGGCTCGTAGCCGCGGTCGTTGATCATCGAGGGCAGCGACACCAGCAGGCTGATCAGCAGCGCGAGCCCACCCGGGATCAGGACGAGCACCAGCAGGTAGTCGAGGCCCGACACGTGCGGCGCCTTGTCCCACGCCGCCGGAGTGTCGGCAGAGGCGACTGCGGGCAGTGCGACGAGCGTCACGAGCGCCGTCCCGAGCGCCAGGACGGCCCGGCGAACGAGGTGTCGGGACTGCTGCGGTGCCTTGTGGTTCATCACACGGGAAGGATAGCCAGTCGCGACTTGGTGACGCACAGCCGCACCCGTAGCCTCCGTCACATGGCTGTCCCGATGAGCGTGCTCGAGATGCCCGACACCTGCCGGACCGAGTCAGGCAACAGCTGGAGCTGTGCTGCGGTCTACGACTGGACCCACAACGAGGGCCTTGCCCACGCGGCCGGCTGGTTGATCGGCAAGCCGATCTCCATCCTCTGGCTGATTCTCCTCGCCCTCGGCGGTCGGTGGCTGCTGCACCGGATGGTCGACCGGTTGGTGAGGCGGGCGCAGATCGGCGTACTGCCCGAGGCGCTGGCGCGCGGGCCGTTCGCGGAGCCCGAGGGCGAGACGGCGATGACCCGGCGGGCAATCGCCGAGCTCGGCTACGACATCGCGCCGCTGATCACCAGCGCCGGGATCCTGGGCGTCGCGCTCGGCTTCGGAGCTCAGAGCCTCGTGAAGGACTTCCTCTCCGGGATCTTCATGATCTTCGAGGACCAGTACGGCGTCGGCGACACGATCAACCTCGGCGAGGTCGCCGGGACCGTTGAGGCGGTCAGCATGCGGGTGACCCGCCTGCGGGACGTCGACGGCACGGTCTGGTACGTCCGCAACGGCGAGATCCTCCGGGTCGGCAACCAGAGCCAGAACTGGGCGCGCTCGGTGGTCGACATCGCCGTCGGCTACAAGGAGGACGTCGGCCGAGTGCGGCGCATCCTGCAGGAGGTCGCCCACGACCTCTGGGAGGACGACACGTTCCGCGACCTGATCATCGAGGAGCCCGAGGTGTGGGGCGTCCAGTCGCTCGGCCCGGACTCGGTCGTCGTGCGGGTGACGCTGAAGACGATGCCGCAGCAGCAGTGGCGGGTGTCGCGCGAGATGCGCGAACGGGTCAAGGCGAGGTTCGACGACGAGGGCATCCAGATGCCGCTGCCCTACTGGCGGGACGTCCAGCCGCCGCGCTGAACCACCGGGAAACAGTCGACGCACATAGGTCTTCGTACTCATCCGCCCCGGCGCCCTGTCCGCTGATCATGGCTGCATGAGCGTTCTCGTCGACCCCCGCATCTGCCCTGACTGCCGCGCCCCGCTCGACCTCGCGACCTGCACGGGTTGCGGCCTGCACCTCGTCGGTCCCGCTGCCGCGGAGCTCTGGACCCACATGCAGGCGGCTGACCGCCTGGTCGGTGAGCTGCGAGCCGGCAGCGCGGCGCCGCCAGAGCTGCCGCAGTACCCGAGTGCGCTCCCTGCGGCTCCGCGTCGCGCCACGGCATCACCGCGCCGCCTGCCGAACGCGTCCGTGCCGATGGTGCTGCTCGCGCTCGGCGGCCTGTGCCTGCTGGTGGCGGCCGTCGTCTTCGTCGCCGTGGCATGGAGCTCTCTCGGCCTGGCTGCGAAGGCCACGATCCTCGCCGCCGTCACCGGCCTGTTCGCGGGCGGTGCCGTCGCGGTCACCCGCCGCGACCTGCGCCTCGCTGCCGAGACCCTCTGGATCGTGGTGGCCGGCCTCGTCGGCCTCGATCTCGTCGCGGCGTACGGCGCCGACCTGGTCGGTCTGGGCCGCCTGGACGACCGCGATGCGGTCGCGCTCGTCGGTGCTGTCCTGCTCGGACTGTCGGTCGGCGTATCGGCCTGGGCGACGACCACGCCAGTACGCCGCCTGCACGGCCTCGTCGCCGTCGCCGCCGTCGGCACTGTCCTGCTGACCGCGAGCGAGGCGTGGACCTCGGAGCACAACCCTCTGGCCGTGACGATCTCGGTGCCCGCCCTCGCGCTGCTCGCTCTCGGCATCGACCGTGCGAGCGACGCGCACCTGCGCCCGATCGCACTCGTGGAGGTCGGCGCCGCCGTCGTCTCGTGGCTGGTCCTCCTGGGCCTCGGCGTCGACCGGATGAGCACGGTCGCGAGCGACGCACGCTGGTGGGGAGACCTGTCGGGCTGGCCCCTGCTCGCCGCTGCCGGACTGGCCGGAGCCGCCGCGGTGCCGCGACAGCTGCCCGCTCACGTCCGGATGGTGGGTGCCGGCGCGGCGCTCGTCGCCCTCGCGCTGTTCG
>JAEKKP010000014.1 GCA_019510315.1 Propionibacteriales bacterium | reverse complement strand
CGCAGGAAGCCGAGGTTGGTCGTCAGGCCGAGGACGCCGCTCTCGTCGAGCGCCGCCAGCAGGGCCTGCCGCGCGGACTCGCGGTCGGGACCGTGGGCGATCACCTTGCCGAGCATCGGGTCGTACGACGTGGTCACGATCTGTCCCGACTCGAGGGCGTGGTCGACGCGTGCGTGCGACGACCAGCGGACCAGGGCCGCGGTGCCGGCCTGCGGGAGGAAGCCGCCGAAGCTGTCCTCGGCGTAGACCCGGGCCTCGATCGCGTGGCCCCGGAGGCGCACGTCGTCCTGCGTGACGGGCAGCGGCTCTCCCGCCGCCACCCGCAGCTGCAGCTCGACGAGGTCGAGGCCTGTCACCAGCTCCGTCACGGGGTGCTCGACCTGGAGGCGGGTGTTCATCTCCAGGAAGTAGGCCTCACCGGTTGCGTTGTCGAGCAGGAACTCCACGGTGCCGGCGTTCTCGTAGCCGACCTGTGCCGCCAGGGCGACCGCGGACCGTGTGACCAGGGCACGCGTCTCCTCGGTGATCGTCGGGGCCGGGGCCTCCTCGAGCACCTTCTGGTGACGGCGCTGCGTGGAGCAGTCCCGCTCGAAGAGGTGCAGGACGGTGCCGTGGCTGTCGCCGATGACCTGGACCTCGATGTGTCGGCCGGACTCGACGTACTTCTCGACGAGGAGCGTGTCGTCACCGAACGCTGCCTGCGACTCACGGCGCGCGGCGGCCACGGCGTCGGCGTAGTCGGCGGGCGTCCGGACCACCCGCATGCCCTTGCCGCCGCCGCCGGCCGCCGCCTTCACGAGCACGGGGAAGTCCAGGTCGGTGGTTGAGCCTGTCGAAACCAAGTCCGCCGACCACGACGGCACAACGGGCACTCCTGCCGCCACCGCCACCTCGCGCGCCGCGTCCTTGCGGCCCATCTGCTCCATCACGTCGGCCGATGGGCCGACCAGCTTCAGGCCGGCCTTCTCGATCGCCCGCGCGAACTCAGCCCGCTCGGAGAGGAACCCGTAGCCGGGGTGGATCGCCGTGGCTCCGCTGCGCCGGGCGGCGTCGACCACCGCGTCGATGTCGAGGTACGACGGCACCTCCACCAGGGCGTCGGCCGCCCGCGTGTGCGGCGCGCCGGCGTCGAGCGCGGTGTGGATCGCCACTGTGCGGATCCCCAGGGCCGCGGCCGTGCGCATCACCCGGAGCGCGATCTCGCCGCGGTTGGCGATGAGGAGGGTGTGGATTGCGACAGGCTCAATCATCGACGGGCTCACATCCGGAAGATGCCGTAGGAGGGCTCGGGGATCGGCGCGTTCGCCGCCACGGCGAGCCCCATGCCGAGGACGCGCCGGGTGTCGGCCGGGTCGATGATGCCGTCGTCCCAGAGCCGGGCGGTCGAGTAGTACGGCGAGCCCTGGTGCTCGTACTGGTCCCGGATCGGCTTCCTGAACAGCTCCTCGTCCTCGTCGCTCCACGACTCCCCGCGCGCCTCGACGCCGTCACGGCGCACCGTGGCGAGCACCGACGCCGCCTGCTCGCCGCCCATCACGGAGATCCGCGCGTTGGGCCACATCCACAGGAAGCGCGGATCGTAGGCGCGCCCGCACATGCCGTAGTTGCCGGCGCCGAAAGAGCCGCCGATCACGACGGTGAACTTCGGCACCACCGAGCAGGCAACGGCCGTGACCAGCTTGGCGCCGTCGCGGGCGATCCCGTTGTTCTCGTACTCGCGGCCCACCATGAAGCCGCTGATGTTCTGGAGGAAGACGATCGGGGTCTTGCGCTGGTTGCACAGCTCGATGAAGTGCGCGCCCTTGAGGGCCGACTCGGAGAACAGGATCCCGTTGTTGGCGACGATGCCGACGGGGTGGCCCCAGATCTTCGCGAACCCGGTGACCAGGGTCTCCCCGTAGAGCCGCTTGAACTCGTGGAACCGGCTGCCGTCGACCACGCGACGGATGACCTCTCGGACGTCGTACGGCGTGCGGGTGTCGGCCGGCACCACGTCGTACAGGCTCTCGGCCGGCTCGTGTGGCTCCTCGACCGCACCGGTGGTTGAGCCTGTCGAAACCTCACCGCGTCTCGACAGGCTCGACGACCGGTGATGGGGCAAGGTCTCGACGATCGACCGCACGATCGCCAGCGCGTGCGCGTCGTCCTCGGCGAGGTGGTCGACCACACCGGACTTGCGGGCGACCTCGCCGGTCGCCGCCTTCACCAGCGGCGGGCCACCGAGGAAGATCGTGCCCTGGTCCTTCACGATCACGGTCTCGTCGGACATCGCCGGCACGTAGGCGCCGCCGGCGGTGCACGAGCCCATCACGGCCGCGATCTGCGGGATGCCCTCGGCCGACATGTTCGCCTGGTTGAAGAAGATCCGGCCGAAGTGCTCCTTGTCGGGGAAGACCTCGTCCTGCATCGGCAGGAAGGCGCCGCCGGAGTCGACGAGGTAGATGCAAGGGAGCTTGTTGGCGCGCGCGACCTCTTGTGCGCGGAGGTGCTTCTTCACGGTGATCGGGTAGTAGGTGCCGCCCTTCACCGTCGCGTCGTTGGCGACGATCACGCACTCGCGGCCGCTGACCCGGCCGATCCCGGTGACGATGCTCGCGCTGGGGACGGCGAAGTCCTCGTCGCCGTACATCCCGTACGCCGCCAGCGGACTCAGCTCGAGGAACGGGCTGCCGGGGTCGAGCAGCGCGTCGACCCGGTCGCGGGGCAGCAGCTTGCCGCGGTCGGTGTGCTTGCGGCGCGCACTCTCCGAACCGCCCTGTCGCACCACCGCCAGCCGCTCCCGCAGCTGCGCGACGAGGTCCCGCATCTCCGATGCCACGGCCTCACCCTCTCAGAAGTTAACGATCGTTAACCAACCGTAGCGCTCGTGCCCTCGGATTGACCAACGATCGGTCGTTGAAGGTTCACCCTCTCGTTGCCCAGGTCCGGCCTGCACGTGGTCCGGCGGTTGCAGCCTCACCGCCAACAGCCCTGAGGAACGAAAGGCCTTCGATGAAGAAGAACAACCTCGCCAGGATCGGTCTGCTCGGAGCAGCGGCCGGCACGGCGTGCCTGCTCGCCGCCGGCGCCGCCACCGCGAACGGCGGCTTCCACGTGCTCGGCGTACCGGACGCCAACCCGCGCTTCGGTATCGAGAACAACGTGCTCACGCCGAGCGCGTCGCAGACACCCGCGGCCTGGGGTGCCCTCGCCCTCACCAACCCGGACGCGACGAACGGCGTGACCCACTACGGCTACAACACCTCCAACGGTGGCCCGCTCACGCAGGCCGCGAACGAGGCGAACAAGACCGAGCCCGACAAGAACGTCTACCTCACCTTCGCAGGCAAGCACTACCTCTACCAGGGCCACGAGGGCGGCCCGCGCGGCTACGTCACGAGGGTCAACCTCGACGAGACGGACCCGGCCAAGCGCGTGACGCTGATCAGCGACAAGGACGCGAGCGGCAACGCCTACCCGACCATCGACGGCATCACCTGGGACCCGTTCACCCACCAGCTGCTGCTGACGGCCGAGTCGAAGGCGCCGACGGGCGGTGTGTTCGCGGTCTCGCTCGACGCCAACGGCGACGCTGTCGACGGCAAGGCCACGCGCCTCGATGCCCTCGGCTCGGGCGGCTTCGAGGGCGTGCAGAACGACAAGGACGGCAACGTCTGGCTCGTCGAGGACATCGGCGGCAGTGGCGTGAGCGGCGGCAAGGTGCCGAACAGCTACGTCTACCGCTACCTGCCCACGAACAAGGCCGACCTCACCGCCGGCGGCACGCTGCAGGCGCTGCAGATCAAGCGGGCCGACGGCACCCCTGTCACCGCGAGCCAGCTGCAGTCGAATCCGTCGGACTCCTTCATCACCGACCTGCACACGTTCGGCACGTCGTTCCGGACTGCGTGGGTCGACGTCCACTCGGGCCCGGGCACCTACGACGCGACCGCGTCGGCCAAGGCCGCGGGCGCGACGCCGCTCAAGCGTCCGGAGAACGGCGTGTTCCGGCCGGGCACTGACTTCCGCGAGTTCTACTTCACCGAGACCGGTGACACCTCGCTGAGCAGCACGCTGCCGGGCCGTTTCGGCGGTGTCTTCCGGGTCAGCCAGTCCTCGCCGAGCGCCGCCACCGGGCGGATCAGCATCGCCGCTGTCGGCGACGCGCACCACTCGGGCTTCGACAACATCGCGTTCGCCAGCAAGGACAAGGTCCTCGTCGTCGAGGACGGTGGCGACGGCATGCACACCCAGCGCAACGAGCTCGACTCCGGTTGGGTGTACGACGTCTCCGAGGACGGGCAGGGCGACGACGACCGCGCTCCGTACGGCGTCCGCTGGCTGGCCGAGGGACGCGACGGGTCGGCGACCTTCGACGCCGCCGGCGGTCCGTCGTACAACGACGGTGACAACGAGATCACCGGCATCCACGTCTCCGACGGCGACCCGACCGCGGGCGGGATCCTCGGCGCCAAGGTGCCCGACGTCCGCTCATCGGCGTGGCGCACGTTCTGGACCCAGCAGCACGGCGACAACGTGACCTGGGAGGTCACCTGGTCGCGTCGCTGACGACCGACTGCCAGAGGCACGCCGGACGGGTTCAGGCCCGCCCGGCGTGCCTCCGGTGCACTTCCGGCTGACTACGCTGTGCCCGTGTCCCCCTCCTCGCCCGCGCCGCTGACCAGCCGCCGGGAGCAGATCCTGGAGGTCGCCGCCGACCTGTTCGCGGAGCACGGGTTCCACGGGGTCTCGATCTCGGACCTCGGTGCGGCCTGCGGGTTCTCCGGTCCGGCGCTCTACAAGCACTTCCGCAGCAAGCAGGCGATCCTCGCCGAGATGCTCGTCTCGATCAGCGAGGAGCTCCTCGCCGAGGGCCGCCGAAGGGTCGCCGAGGCGACCGACGACAGCGAGGCGCTGTCCTCCCTGGTCGACTGGCACGTGACGTTCGCGCTCGCCCACAAGCCGCTGATCGTCGTGCAGGACCGCGACTGGTCGGCCCTCCCCGTCGAGGCCCGGGAGAAGGTGCGGGCCACCCAGCTCGCGTACGTCGAGGTCTGGGTCGCCGTGCTGCGCTCGCTCCACCCACGGCTCTCGGTGGACCACGCGCGGGCACGGGTGCACGCGGGCTTCGGCCTGATCAACTCCACGCCCCACAGCGCGGTCGTCTCCGACGCCGAGATGCAGCAGATCCTCCACGAGATGGCGCTGCACGCGCTCCTGACCTGACCGGCGGCCCGGCTCAGCCGACGTCCATCGAGAACCACACCGAGGCTCCGTCGTCGAACTCGTGGCCCCACCTGGAGGCCAGTGCTTCGACGAGCTGCAGGCCGCGCCCGTGGACCTGGAGCGGGTCCGCCACCGACGCCACCGAGGCGGAGGGCGAGGCGCCCCAGTCCAGCACCGTCGTGGTGAGGACGCCGTCGTCGAGCACCGCCTGGACGAGGCACCCGCCGTGGGAGTGGATGACGGCGTTGGTGACCAGCTCCGACAGGCAGAGGACCGCCGCATCGGCGACGCTGTCGTCGACACCCCAGTGCTGCAGCGTCGTACGCAGGAACCGGCGTGCACCCGCGACCGCCGCCGGCTCGGGCGGTACGTCGTGGACGGCCAGCCGGGCGCCGGGCGGGAGCGGCGCACTCGGCGCCCAGTCCCGTGGCGGGCGGCGGCTGCCGCCCTGCGCTCGCCCGAGCCGGTCGCCGAGCACACGGCCCCGTCGCGCGAGGTCCGACACCTGCGCGCGGCCGAACGCCTGCACGCGATCGAACAGCAACAGGTAGCCACCGACGACCTGTCCCGCTGCGAGGAGAGGGACGGCCGCGAGCGCACTGGTCGACGTCCCCTCCTGACGGCTCACGTACGCCGGATACCGGTCGTGCAGATCCGCGAGCGATCCGATCACCGGCTCCCCGGTGCGCACCGCCGTGTTGAGAGGGACGTCGTCGTAGCCGTCCACGTCGCACCAGGGCACCTCGGACCCGCCGTCGCGATCACTCGCGGTGAAGCGCAAGCGGCGGCCGCCACCCTCGACGAGCGCCAGCCCCACCCGGTGCACAGCAGGCAGCTCGGTCAGCGCAGCGAAGGCGTCGTCGGCCCACGTGGCCACGTCCGCCACCGTCTGCGCCCCGCGTGCGGGTCCCCTGTCCACAGGAAACAGGGTAGGTCGGAGGCGGCACCCGGCCGGACGATTCGGCATCGACCCGGCTAGACCAGCCGGCTGACCTCTTCGTCGTACGCCGCCACGGCGCTGTCCGCGAGCCCGTGGCCGGCCGGCGCCTCGCGGGCGAGGCGCAGGATCTCGGCGGCCCGGGCGGCCGCGTCGTCGAGGAGGACGGGCGGCGGCGGCTCCGCGGCGAGCTGCTCGCGAGTGCGGCCGCGCAGCAGCAGGAGAGCGTAGGGGTCGGCGTCGAGGTGCCAGGCGAGCTGGTAGAGCAGCGCGAGCGCGTGCACGCAGGGCTGGGCCCAGGCGTCGCACTCGCAGGCGGTCTCCAGGTCGGCCGGGCCGGGCAGCAGCTCCACGCCTGCCTGGTCGGCGTGCTCGACGAGGTCGACCGGCAGCTCACCCGACTCCAGCGCCGCCGTGAAGCCGGCCTCGCGGACGAGCTCGCGCACGAACACGTCCCAGGCGCGCGCGTCGAGCTGGCTGACGCGCAGCTGCGCCATCATCGACGTCGGGCCGCCGCGGTCGACCACGACCGACGACATCCCGGCGAGCACCATCACGGCGCCCAGGCGGCCAGACCGAGCGAGCGTGCGAGCGACGGCCAGGTCGGCCGCGTCGACCACCGTCTCCTCGAAGCTGCGGACCCAGGCGCGTCCCCACCAGGTCGTGCTCCGGGCCGCCGCGCCGCGCACGCGACCGACCCGTGGGAAGACCATCGGGTCGCCGGAGATCGGGTCGGCGGGGAGGCTATCCATGCGGGGTCCGCAAGGTCACCAGGTCGCGCAGCTCGTCGTCGGAGAGCTCGGTCAGCGCGACCTCGCCGGAGCCCAGAACAGCGTCGGCCAGCGACCGCTTCCGCTCGAGCAGCTCGCCGATCTTCTGCTCGATGGTGCCCTCCGTGACGAGCCGGTGCACCTGCACGGGCCGCGTCTGACCGATGCGGTAGGCGCGGTCGGTCGCCTGGTCCTCGACGGCGGGGTTCCACCACCGGTCGACGTGGATCACGTGGTCGGCGCGGGTGAGGTTGAGGCCGGTCCCGCCGGCCTTGAGCGAGAGCAGGAACACGGGTACGCCGCCGCCCTGGAACGTCGCCACCATCTCCTCGCGCTGCCGCACCGGCGTGCCACCGTGGAGGAACAGCGACGGGATGCCGGCCGCGTCGAGGTGCCGCTCGAGCAGACGCGCCATCGCGACGTACTGGGTGAACAGGAGCACCGCGCCACCCTCGGCGAGGATCGTGCCGAGCAGCTCGTCGAGCAGGTCGATCTTCTCCGAGCGCCCGGCGATCCGACCGTGGGCCTGGCGCAGGTAGTGCGCCGGGTGGTTGCAGATCTGCTTCAGGCCGGTCAGCAGGGCGAGGACGAGGCCGCGGCGCGTGGTCTCGTCGGCCTCCTCGATGCGTCGCATCGACTCCCGCACCAGCGACTCGTAGAGGACCGCCTGCTCCTGCGTGAGCCCGACGACCTGGTCGGTCTCGGTCTTCGGCGGCAGCTCCGGGGCGATGCCCGGGTCGGTCTTGCGCCGGCGGAGCAGGAACGGCTCGACCAGCTGCGCGAACCTCCTCGCCACAGCAGGGTCGACGCCGCTCTCGATCGGCGCGGCCCACACCTTGCGGAACGCGTTGCGCGAGCCGAGCAGGCCCGGCGTCGCCCAGTCGAGGATCGCCCAGAGCTCGGTGAGGTTGTTCTCGACCGGCGTGCCGGTCAGCGCCACCCGGCACTGCGACGGGATCAGCCGGAGGTTGCGTGCCGTCGAGGAGTTGGCGTTCTTGACGTGCTGGGCCTCGTCGGCGACGACGAGGTCCCACCGCACCTGGGCGAGGGTCTCGTGGTCGGCCCTCATGGTCCCGTAGGTCGTGAACACGAACCCGTCGTCCAGATCGCCCAGGTCCCGCTGCGAGCCGTGGAACCGCCGGGTCGGGACACCGGGGGCGAACCGCCTGACCTCGGCCTCCCAGTTGCCCAGCAGTGACGCGGGGCAGACCACGAGAGTCGGGCCGGTCGCCAGCCGGCGGTCGCGTCGGTGCAGGTGGAGGGCGATCAGCATGAGCGTCTTGCCCAGCCCCATGTCGTCGGCGAGACAGGCGCCGAGGCCGGCGCCGGTCAGCTCGGCGAGCCAGGTCAGCCCGTGGCGCTGGTAGTCGCGGAGCGTGGCCTGCAGGCCGGGCGGTGCCTCGAGCGGGCTCACCTGGGCCGCGTCGACGATCCGGTCGCGGACCTTCTCCAGCGTGGCGCCGGCATGCACCTCCACCGTCGCCGAGTCGCCCTGCCCAATTCCACTGGCGATGCTGCCGGTCAGGACTGCCTGCAACGCCTCGACCGGCTTGAGCTCGCGGCGGCCACGCCTGTCCCGGCCCGCGGCCAGCCGCGCGCGCCGCGCGGTCTCGGGGTCGATCACGACCCAGTTGTCGCGCAGGCGGATCACCGGACCGTTGGCCTCGGCCAGCGCGGTCATCTCCTCGTCGCTGAGAGGGTCGCCGGCGAGCGCGAGGCGCCAGTCGAACTCGAAGAGCGCGTCCGGGCCGAACACCCCGGTCATCAGTGGCGCACCCTGGCCGTCGCGCCGTTTCACCTCCACGCGCGCCCGCGGCACCAGCTCCTGACGGAGCCCGCGCGGCCAGAACACGTCGACGCCGATCGCGGCCAGCGCCGCCAGTCCGTCGTCGAGCAGGT
>JAEKKP010000282.1 GCA_019510315.1 Propionibacteriales bacterium | reverse complement strand
GTCATCGCAGTCCGTTCGGTTGTACAGAAGTACAGATGCCGAGCCGGAGTCTGGCACGCCGTCTCAAGAGAACGGAAGAGCCGTTGTGTTGAACTGCCAATCCAGCATCCCGGCCGCGAGGCCCCGTCCCGGAGGTCCATCGTGGCCGAACGCGAGTCCTACGACTACATCGTGGTCGGTGCCGGCAGTGCCGGTGCCGCCGTCGCGAGCCGGCTGAGCGAGGACGACGGGGTCACCGTGCTGCTGCTCGAGGCCGGCCCGGCCAACGACGCCCTGGAGATCTCCATGCCGGCGGCGTTCCCCAACCTGTTCAAGACGAAGTGGGACTGGAACTTCCAGACCACCCCGCAGCCGGGCCTCGGCGGGCAGTCGGCGTTCTGGCCGCGGATGAAGGCGCTCGGTGGCTGCTCGTCGATGAACGCGATGATGTACGTCCGCGGTGCACGCGCCGACTTCGACGCCTGGCAGCGCGACTTCGGTGCCGTCGGCTGGTCGTACGACGACGTGCTGCCGTACTTCCTGCGCTCGGAGAAGAACAGCCGTGGCGCCGGCGACTACCACCACGACGACGGGCCGCTGCACGTCGAGGACCGGCGCTTCACCCACCCGCTCGCCAAGGCCTGGGTCGCCTCGGCGCGGCAGGCCGGCCTCGCCGCCAACGACGACTTCAACGGCGTGAGCCAGCTCGGCGCCGGCCTCTACCAGGCGACCACGCACAAGGGTCGTCGCTGGTCGACGGCCGAGGCGTTCCTGTCCGCCGACGTCCTGCGCCGGGCCAACCTGACCGTCCGCACCGGAGCCCTGACGACCCGGGTCATCATCGAGTCGGGCCGCGCGATCGGCGTCGGGTTCGTCGACCAGGGTCGCGAGGTGCAGGCCTGGGCGGAGGCCGAGGTCGTGCTCTCCGGCGGCGCGATCAACTCGCCGCAGCTGCTGATGCTGTCCGGTGTCGGACCCGCCGACCACCTCGCCGAGCACGGCATCGACGTTGTCGTCGACCTGCCCGGAGTCGGCGCGAACCTGCACGACCACCCGGTCACCCCGCTGCTCTGGCACACCCGCGGTACGACGGACATCGCTGTCGACCACGTCACGCCGGCGCGGCTGCTCCAGTGGCAGGCGACCGGTCGCGGCCCGCTGTCGTCGAACATCGGTGAGGCCGGCGGCTTCGTGCACACCCGCGACGGCCTCGAGGGCCCGGACATCCAGTTCATCCTGGCGCCCACCGGCTTCTACGACAACGGCCTGCGCGAGCCCGAGGGCCGGATGGTGACGACCGGCGTCGTGCTCGTCGATGTCGCCAGCCGCGGACGGCTGCAGCTGCGGGGGAGCGACCCGCGCTGGAAGCCCGCGCTCGATCCGGCGTACTTCGCGGAGCAGTCGGACCTCGACGCGGTCCGGGCCGGTTGTCGGCAGGCGATCGAGATCGCTCGCCAGGGCCCGTTCGCCGCGATGCTCGAGCGGCCGCACCTGCGCACCGACGACACCGATCTGGATGCCTACATCCAGCAGTGGACGCAGACGCTCTACCACCCGGTCGGGACCTGCGCGATGGGCACGACGGAGCAGTCGGTCGTCGACCCCGAGCTGAAGGTGCGTGGCGTCGAGGGCCTGCGGGTCGCCGATGCCTCGGTGATGCCGAAGGTGACCCGGGGCAACACCAACGCTCCCTCGATCATGATCGGCGAGAAGGCCGCCGACCTGCTGCG
>JAEKKP010000013.1 GCA_019510315.1 Propionibacteriales bacterium | reverse complement strand
TGCGGAAGTCGACGTGCGTCAGTGTCAGCAGCGCGACGTCGTCGTCGACCGCGGCGAGCGGGTCGGCCGGGTCGCACCAGCGCACCTCCAGGCCGAGCAGGTCGGCGACGCCCGCGGCGACGTAGCCGTCGGTGGGGAACGTGGACGGCTCGATGACGATCACCCGGCGGTCGGGCCGGAGGCGAGTCGCGGCGACCATGGTCTTGAACAGCGACACGCTGGTCGAGTCGCCGACGTGCACGTCGGCGGCCTGTACGCCGATCAGCGGAGCGATCCGCGCGGCGACGCGGCTCGCCAGCTGCATCCAGCGCCCGCCCCCGTCGGGCAGGGCGTTCCAGGACCGGATCAGGCCGTCGCCCCACTCCTGGGAGACGACAGCGGCGAGCCGTCCGGGGACGCCGGTCGGCAGCGCGCCGAGGGAGTTGCCGTCGAGGTAGACGATCCCGTCGGGGAGCGTGAACCGATCGCGCGTGTGCGCCAGCGGTGAGGCCGCGTCGAGCCGCTCGGCGGCGGACCGGTCGGTCACTTGTCGACCTCGTGGAGCCGGTCCCGCGCCCGGACGACCAGCGCCTCGAACGTCTTCGCGTCGACGTCGTACTTGCCGACCGGCGTCAGGTTGACCTGGGCGACGTGCCGCCCGACCTGGACCACGCCCATCCAGAACGGCACGAGGTCCTCCTGCTTGTTGACCTGGTTCTCGAGCCGCCACAGGGCGTACGCATCGTCCGGGCTCTGCAGCTGGACGACCGCGTGGCTGACCTTGCTGGCGAGCTCGCGGTCCGGGCAGGACTTCATCCGGGCGGCGATGCGCTGGACGAACGCGGTGGCGGCCTTGGCCGTGGCGAACTCGCCGAGGGTCTCGCTCAGGCCGAACCGGTCGGGCAGCCCGGCGTCGGGGATCAGGTAGGTCCGGGTCACCGGCCGCTGGGCGCCCGACTTGGCGAAGTCGGCCTCGTCGCAGGTCGTCGCCGCGAGGTTCACCGTCGCAGCGGCGGGGTCGGTGCCGGCCCACGGCTTGTCCACGTCGGCGACCGCGGGCAGGTCGGCGATCGCGAGCATGCCGGCGGTCTCGCCGCTGGGCGGCGGCAGGCTCGGCTGGGCGGTGACCGCGCCGACGCAGGTCCCGGCGACCTTCGAGGAGCAGAGGTTCTGCACCGAGGTGGTGAGCGTGCTGACCATGAGCTGGGCGTCCGCTGGTTCGGGCGTCTGCGTCTCGAGCACGGCGGAGGTGGTCAGCGAGCCGGTGCGGGCGATGCCGACCACGAACGAGCGCGGCTGTGCGCTGGGGATCCGCATGCGCAGCACCTGCGCCTGCTCGCCGATGCCCTGCACGACGTACGCGTCGAGGAGCTGGATCCGCGGGGTGGTGCAGCCGGCGTACCAGCCGAGGGTGGTGTCGTAGGCCTTCTTCGCCGCGCCCGGCGAGTTCGAGATCTCGACGGTCTGGACGAGCGAACGCTGGGCGGCCGGGGTGGTGAACTTGCGGACCCATGTGCCAAGGCCCTTGGTGTCGGCGAACCGCGCGGTCTGGCACATCGTGTTGCGCCAGTCGCCCTTGGTGTTGTCGGACGTGCCGGTGACCTGCCAGGCCTGCTTGGGAGCGAGCGGGACGACCTGCTCGGCGGCGAGCAGCATCTTCTTGCTCACCAGGGTCGCGGGCCTGGGCCGGGCGGGACTCGCGCTCTGGGGGAGGACCAGCGAGCCGGCGCCGACGGTGATCAGGACGGCCACCGCTGAGCCGATGACGGCGTGGTTGCGGCGCCGTCGCAGGCCGTTGCGACGAATCGTGGCCGGTCGGGGCAGCCTGACGGTGTCGGCCATCGCGCCGAGCGACTCCAGCCGCGACCGGATCCCGGTCGAGTCGCCGTCGAGCGCCAGCGCCGTCGCCGCCGTCGCTGCCTGCAGGTGCTGCTCGGCGCGCTCCTGGGTCTCCCCGATCTCGCGACCGACGTCGCTCATCGGGACTGCCGCCAGATGGGTGAGCACCAGGGCCTTGCGCTGGGCGTCAGGGAGCGCGTGCAGCGCCTCGAGGATCTCGGCCTGCTCGGGGGACAGGCTCTTCTCCTTGTGCCACGGCCGGGTGCTGTGCCGTCGTTGGGCGATCGTCCAGGCACGGGGGCGGACCCAGTGCTCGGGCTGGTCCATGCGACCGACCTTGCTCCAGTGGTGCCGAGCGGCGACGTACGCGTCCCGGACGCCGGTGCGCGCGGCGGTGAGGTCACCGGTCACCGCGTAGGTCTGGAGGACGAGTCGTCGGCGGGTGTTGACGTAGAACTCGTCGAATTCCTCGGCAGTCGGCATGACAGGTCGAGGCTACCCGCGTGGCACACCCGGGAAGACATCCGGCTGTGGGTCAGGATGGACGCGCGATGACCATCCTCACGACCCGACCGACCCTCGGCACCGGTCGCGCCGAGCCCGGCGACGGCAGGTCCCTGGCGACGCGCGCCGGGCTCGCCGGCGCCACCGCGGCCGTGATCGGCCTCGTGGTGTGCATGTCTGTCGCGCTGACCGGGTGGTTCCTTGCCGACGCCGGGTCGCACGGCGACACCACCGACGCGCTCCGGGTGGGTGCGGACGCATGGCTGGCCGGGCACGGCTCGCGCCTCGTGCTGTCCGGCGTCCCGCTCGGGATCGCACCGCTGGCCGTGACCATGGTGCTGGTGCTGACAGCATTCCGCGCCGGCCGGTGGGCCGCCCAGCACTCCGCGGACCGGACGGGACTCCCGCTCGCCATCGCCACGTTCACCGGCGGCTACCTCGTGGTCGCCGTCCTCACCTGCGTGCTCGCGTCGCAGCCGGGCGCCACGCCGGTGCTCGGCCGCACGGTCGTGGGTGCCCTGGCGATCTCCGCGCTCGCGGGTGGCTGCGGCCTCGCCGTCGGCACCGGCCGGCTCGGTGAGCTCCTCGATCTCGCCCCGGAGTGGGCGATCGACGTGGTCACGGGTGCTCTGCTCGGTGCCCTGTGGCTGGTCGTCGCCGGCGCCCTGCTCGTGGGCGGCTCGCTGCTGCTGTCCTTCAACGAGGCCGCCACCGTGATGTCGGGCCTGCATCTCAGCGTGGGCGACGCACTCAGCTACACCGTCGTGATGGCGCTGTTCGCCCCCAACGCGGTGCTCTTCGGCGTCGCCTACCTCGCCGGACCCGGCTTCGCCGTCGGCACCGGTACGACGGTCTCCCCGACGGCCGTCTCCCTGGGCGTGGTGCCGGCCTACCCGGTGCTCGCGGCCCTTCCCGGCGAAGGTCCGACACCCGGCTGGCTGGTCGTCATGCTCGCGGTGCCGGTCGTCGCTGCGGGCCTCGGGGCGGGAGCCGCCGTCACCCGCCGTGGCGCCCTCCCGCACGACCTTGCCGCGCTGCGCGGCGCCGGCGCCGGACTCGGTGCCGGCGTCCTCGTCACCGTCGCGGTCGCCCTCGCCGGCGGGCCGCTGGGCACGGGCCGGATGGCCGACGTCGGCGCTCCGGTCGCCGAGCTGCTGGTCTTCGCCACCGGGCTGATGACCGTCGGCGGGCTCCTCGGTGCGTTCGCCGGCAACTGGTGGCGCCGTCATCGCGGCGAGCCGGTACCGGCTCCAGAGCAGGACACCGCGTCGGACACCGAGGCGACCGTCGAGGTCCCTCGGTAGCGCACTGACTTGCTCGTCTAGCCTTGGCCCATGCCCGCCGCCGACCCTGCACGTCTCGTCGTGCTCGTCTCCGGGGCCGGGACCAACCTGCAGGCGCTGATCGACGCGTGCGGCGACCCGGCGTACGGGGCGCGGGTCGTGGCCGTCGGCGCCGACCGCGACGACATCGAGGGTCTCGCCCGTGCGGAGCGAGCCGGGATCCCGACGTTCGTGCGCAAGGTCGGTCAGTTCAGCTCGCGCGAGCACTGGGACCTCACGCTCACCGAGAGCGTGGCAGCGTTCGATCCCGACGTGGTGGTCCTGGCCGGCTTCATGAAGCTGGTCGGCAGCACCTTCCTACGGCGGTTCCCCGACCGGGTGGTCAACACCCATCCCGCGCTCTGCCCGGCCTTCCCCGGCACGTCGGGCCCGGCCGACGCCCTCGCGTACGGCGTCAAGGTCACCGGCGCGACGCTGTTCGTCGTCGACGAGGGCGTGGACACCGGCCCGATCGTGGCGCAGGTCGTCGTACCGGTCGAGGACACCGACGACGTCGAGGCGCTGCACGAGCGGATCAAGGTCGCCGAGCGGCGGATGCTGGTGGACAGCGTGGGCAGAATGGCGCGCGAGGGCATCACGGTGAGCGGGCGGCGGGTCCGGTTCGGCGCCCCGGCGCGCGCCACCTAGACTGAGGGCACACGACTGGCGCAGGTGGGCAACCACCGGGGAGTGGCCCGGCGACGGGTAGCGAGTGCATCGAACGCCTGGGTGCCCTCATCGTGACCGAACCGATGAGGAGAGCAGTCCCATGAGCGAGAGCATCGACCAGATCCCGGTCAAGCGCGCACTGGTGTCCGTCTACGACAAGGCCGGGCTCGAGGACCTCGTCCGCGGGCTCCACGACGCCGGCGTCGAGCTGGTGTCGACCGGCGGCTCGGCGGCGCTGATCGACAAGCTGGGGGTCCCGGTGACGCGCGTCGAGGACCTCACCGGCTTCCCCGAGTGCCTCGATGGCCGGGTCAAGACGCTGCATCCCAAGGTGCATGCCGGGATCCTGGCCGACCGCCGGCTCGAGAGCCACGTCGCCCAGCTCGCCGAGCTCGGTGTCGAGCCGTTCGACCTCGTGGTCTCGAACCTCTACCCGTTCACCCAGACCGTGATGTCCGGCGCCACGCCCGACGAGTGCGTCGAGCAGATCGACATCGGCGGTCCGTCGATGGTGCGGGCCGCCGCCAAGAACCACCCCTCGGTCGCGATCGTCACCTCGCCCGACCGGTACGCCGACGTGCTCGCCGCTGTCGCGGCCGGTGGCTTCACGCTCGAGCAGCGCAAGGCGCTCGCTGCCGAGGCGTTCCAGCACACCGCGACCTACGACGTCGCCGTCGCGTCCTGGATGTCCAACGTCCTCACCGACTCCTCGGAGGGCTCCGGCTTCCCGGCCTGGACCGGCGCCACGTGGGAGAAGGCCTCGGTGCTGCGCTACGGGGAGAACCCGCACCAGCCGGCGGCTCTCTACCGGCACTGGCGCGGCGGACTGGCTGCCGCCGAGCAGCTGCACGGCAAGGAGATGTCCTACAACAACTACGTGGACGTCGACGCCGCGCGGCGGGCCGCGAACGACTTCGCCGAACCGGCAGTGGCGATCATCAAGCACACCAACCCGTGCGGCATCGCGGTCGGCGCCGACGTCGCGGAGGCCTACGTCAAGGCCAACGACTGCGACCCGACCTCGGCCTTCGGCGGGGTGATCGCGGTGAACCGCCCGGTCTCCGTCGCGATGGCCGAGGCGATGCGCGAGACGTTCACCGAGGCGATCGTGGCCCCGGCGTACGACGACGGCGCGGTCGAGGTGCTGCAGTCCCTGCCGAGGGGTGGCAAGAACATCCGCGTCCTCGTGTGCCCGGTCGACGAGCACCCGGACCCGGTCGAGTTCCGCGGCATCAGCGGTGGCGTGCTCATGCAGCGCGTCGACCACGTGGACGCCGAGGGCGACGACCCCGAGACCTGGACGCTGGCCACCGGTGACCCGGCGACCCCCGAGCAGCTGGCCGACCTCGCGTTCGCCTGGCGGGCCTGCCGTTACGTCAAGTCCAACGCGATCCTGCTGGCCTCGGGCGGTGCCTCCGTCGGCGTCGGCATGGGCCAGGTCAACCGCGTCGACTCGTGCAAGCTCGCCGTCGAGCGGGCCGGCGAGCGAGCGGTGGGCTCGGTCGCCGCGTCCGACGCGTTCTTCCCGTTCGAGGACGGCCCGCAGGTGCTGATCGACGCCGGGGTGAAGGCGATCGTGCAGCCCGGCGGCTCGGTCCGCGACGAGCTGACCATCGAGGCGGCCAAGGCGGCCGGCGTGACGATGTACTTCACGAACACTCGGCACTTCGCGCACTGAGGCAGGATGACCACGTGACAGCACAGACTCTCGACGGATCGGCGACCGCGGCCGCGATCAAGGGCGAGCTCAAGGCCCGCATCGCGGCGCTGCGCGACCAGGGTGTCGTCCCCGGTCTGGGCACCGTGCTGGTCGGCGACGACCCGGGCTCGCGCTGGTACGTCAACGGCAAGCACAAGGACTGCGCCGAGGTCGGCATCGAGTCGATCAGGGTCGACCTGCCCGACTCGGCCTCCCAGGAGGAGATCGAGGCGGCGGTCGCCGGCCTGAACGCCGACCCGGCGTGCACGGGCTACATCGTCCAGCTCCCGTTGCCGAAGGGACGCGACGAGAACCGCGTCCTCGGCCTCATCGACCCCGAGAAGGACGCCGACGGCCTGCACCCGACGAACCTCGGCTGGCTGGTGCTGGGCCACGAGGCGCCGCTGCCCTGCACGCCGTACGGCATCGTCGAGCTGCTGCGCAGGCACGACGTCCCGATCGCCGGCGCCGAGGTCGTCGTGGTCGGCCGCGGCATCACCGTCGGTCGTCCACATCGTCGTGGCAGCGGCCGGCGTGCCCGGGATCGTCAGCGGCGACATGGTCAAGCCGGGTGCCGCGGTCCTCGACGTCGGGGTCTCCCGGGTCGACGGCAAGATCGCCGGTGACGTCGCCGCCGACGTCTGGGACGTCGCCGGCTGGGTGTCTCCGAACCCCGGCGGTGTCGGGCCGATGACCCGGGCCATGCTGCTCGCCAATGTGGTCTCGATCGCCGAGAAGCAGGCGGCGAAGGCCGTCGCTCGGTGACTGACCCCGCGCGCCGCCGCTACCCGTCGACCTTTGGCGGTCTGATCTACCTCGTCGTGGTGGCCGTCACGCTGGTCGGGCTCGCGCTGGTGGCCTTCGGCCCCTGGCGCCGCGGTGTCGCCCTCGTCGGCTTCGCGCTGCTGTTCGCCTCGGCGATGCGGCTGGTGACGAAGGAGAGCGAGGCCGGGATGCTGCGGGTGCGCAGTCGCTGGTTCGATGTCACGATGCTGGCCGGTGTCGGGATCGCCCTGCTGGCCCTCGCCGCGAACATCCCCGACCAGACGGAGGCCTAGTGAGCACACCCTCGACCGAGAAGCGCGTGCGGATGGGTGTCGTCGGCACCGGCTGCTGGGCCGAGGTCGTGCACGCGCATGGAGCCGCCGCCCACCCCGGCGTGGACCTGGTGGGTGTCTGGGGTCGAGACCCAGCCAAGGCCGAGGCC
>JAEKKP010000280.1 GCA_019510315.1 Propionibacteriales bacterium | reverse complement strand
GCCGACGCCGCCCTGGGTGACGTCGAAGCGCGCCGACGCCAGCGCGCTGAACCGCTCGCGCCGCTCGTCGGCCACGCCGAGCAGGTCGCAGATCACCCGGAACGGCACCGGGAAGGCGAAGGTCTGCGCCAGGTCGACGACGCCATCGTCGGCCGCCGCGGCTGCCGCCTCGGTCTCGTCGAGCTGCGACTCGACGATGTCGGCGATGCCGCCCTTGAGCCGGTCGAGCCTGCGGACGGTGAACTCCGGCGTGAGCAGCTTGCGCAGTCGCGTGTGCTTCGGCGGGTCGGTGAACCCGAGGCCACCGATGTCACCGGTGTCGATGTCGCCGCTCTGGCCCATGAGGTGCCGGATGTCCGTCGAGTGCGAGACGGTGCCGAGGACGTCGCGCGCCTCGTCGTACCCGGTGACGAGCCAGATGTCGAGACCCATGAACGACACCAGTCGCTGCACCGGATCGGCGTCGCGCGTGCGGCTCAGCCGCCGCGTGGGGTCGATGCCGTCGCGGTTGAGCGGCCAGGAGAGGCGCTCGGGGACACGGTCGAGCTTGCTGAGGTCCACGCCTCCGGAGCGCGCGACCACGCGCCGCACCACGGCGGTCTTGACGGACGAGAGGAGGCTCATGGTGCCCTTCGGATCGGATCGGTCCCTGCCGAATCCTACCGAGCGGTCAGGGCGGACACCGACCGCACCCGCTGGAGAGTCCGAGTCAGCCCACGGCGCCGGCTGCGACCCGGAGGTCGGCGACGAGGCCGGCGTACATCTCGTCCCGGTTCTCGGCGCGCAGCGCGGCCGACGGATGGATCGTGGCGAGGACCCATTCGGGGGGCCGGTGTACGGCGAGGGAGTCGGTCGGCCAGTCGATCAGACGACCGCGACTCTCGCCGACCTTGAACGACGAGCCGTAGACCGCCTTGCCCGCGGTGCCGCCGAGGATGACGACGCCCCGCGGCCTGACCGCCTCGAGCTCCGCGGAGAGCCAGGGAGCGCAGGCGAGCACCTGACCGCGGCTCGGTGACTTGTGGATCCGCTGCTTGCCGCGGCGCTCGAACCGGAAGTGCTTCACCGCGTTGGTCACGTAGGTGTCCTCGGGCGCGATGCCGGCGTCGGCGAGGGCGCGGTCGAGCAGCTTGCCGGCAGGGCCGACGAACGGCTCGCCGGCGACGTCCTCGCGGTCGCCGGGCTGCTCGCCGAGCAGCATCACCGCGGCGTTGGCGTCGCCGGAGCCCATGACCGCCTGGGTGGCGTCGCGGAAGAGGTCGCAGCCCTGGCAGGCCTGGACCGCCTCGTGCAGCGCGGGCAGCGTCACGTCGTCGGGGACCCAGCTCCCGGCCCCGGGGAAGTCAGTGCGGCTGCGCGGCGCCATCGTCGATCACGTGCTCAGCACGATCTTGCTGGCCCCGTCCTTCTTGGCCTGGAAGATCTCGTAGCCGTGAGGGGCGTCCTCGAGCGCCATCCGGTGGGTGGCGAAGGTGTCGACGCCGAGCGGATCGTCGTCGGTGAGCAACGGGAGGATGTCGTCGACCCAGCGACGGACGTTCGCCTGGCCCATGCGGAGCTGGATCTGCTTGTCGAACATCTGCATCATCGGCATCGGGTCGGCGGCCCCGCCGTACACGCCGACGACCGACACGGTGCCGCCGCGGCGGACGATCTCGACCGCGGCGTGCAGCGAGGCCAGCCGGTCGATGCCCGCGGTCTGCATCATCCGCTCCGCCAGCCGATCGGGCAGGAACGACGTCAGCCGCTGCGC
>JAEKKP010000279.1 GCA_019510315.1 Propionibacteriales bacterium | reverse complement strand
GAGACGGCCTCGCCGGCATCCGGGAGGTCTCGCGCCAGTTCCCCGACGACCCGCACGGCCACCTCGAGGACCTGCGGGCCGACCCGATCGGCCTCCTCCATCGCGTCCGCGAGGAGTGCGGCGACGTCGGCCGGTTCCGGCTGGCCGACCGTGACGTGGTCCTCGTCTCCGGCGCGGAGGCCAACGAGCAGTTCTTCCGGGCGCCCGACTCGACGCTCGACCAAAGAACCAGGCGCTGCGCGGCGACATGATGCGCGGCCACGCGAGCACCATCGAGGGTGAGATCCGGCGGATGGTCGCGCCGTGGGGCGCCGACGACGGCAGCAGCGGCGAGATCGACCTCCTCGACTTCTTCGCCGAGCTGACCATCTACACGACCTCTGCCTGCCTGATCGGGAAGCCGTTCCGCGAGGAGCTGGACGCCTCCTTCGCGCAGCACTACCACGAGCTCGAGCGCGGCACCGACGCGATCGCGTACGTCGACCCGTACGCCGACATCGAGAGCTTCCACCGCCGTGATGCGGCGCGGGAGAGCCTCGTCGCGCTCGTCCAGGCGATCATCGACAAGCGGAAGGTGCGCGGCATCGTCGCGAAGGAGGAGCGCGACCTGCTCGACGTGCTGATCTCGATCGAGATGAGCGCCGACTACATCACCGGCATCTTCATCTCGATGATGTTCGCCGGCCACCACACCTCCTCCGGTACGGCGGCCTGGGCGCTGATCGAGCTGCTCCGGCACCCCGAGGTGCTGGCCGACGTGGTCGCCGAGCTCGACGAGCTCTACGCCGATGGCTCGGAGGTGTCCTTCCAGGCGCTGCGCTCGATCCCCAGGCTCGAGGCCGCGCTGAAGGAGACCCTGCGACTGCATCCGCCGTTGATCCTGCTGCTCCGGGTCGCGCAGGAGGACATCGAGATCGGCGGGCACCGGATACCTGCCGGCACGATGGTCGGCGCGACGCCGCGCGTCTCCAACCGGATCGCCGAGGACTTCCCCGACCCCGAGCGCTTCGACCCGGGTCGCTACGTCGACCCGCGCCAGGAGGACCTGACCAACCGGTGGACGTGGATCCCGTTCGGTGCGGGCAAGCACCGCTGCGTCGGCAACGCGTTCGCGATGATGCAGCTCAAGGCGATCTTCTCGGTGATCCTGCGCGACTACGAGTTCGAGATGGTGCAGCCCGCCGACGACTACCGCGACGACACCTCCAAGATGGTCATCCAGCTCCAGAAGCCGGCGAGGGTGCGTTACCGGAGGCGGGTCCGGTGAGGGTGGTCGCCGACACCGACCTCTGCCAGGGCCACCAGATGTGCCAGGCCGAGGCGCCGACCGTGTTCGGTTTCGACGAGGCCGCCGACCACGTCGTGCTGCTCGAGGAGCACCCCGACGAGGCGCTGCGCGACGCCGTGCGCACCGCCGTGAAGTACTGCCCCGCAATGGCTCTCTCGATGGAGGACTGAGATGGTTTCGACAGGCTCGGTTTCGACAAGCTCGACCACCGGAGGATTCAGTCGAGCGGAGATCGAGGAGTTCTGGGACTCCTGGCTCGACATCAACCGCGAGGCCGAGAGGCGCGGCGAGTGGGGCATCATGGCCGACTGGTACGCCGAGGACGCGACGTACGGCTGGATGTACACCCCCGACGAGCACTTCATGGTCGGTGGCAGCTGGTTCGGCGTCGAGCGCCAGCCCGGCGGCGACCTGAAGATCGGCTGGCAGCGCGACTGGTTCGACCTGGGCAGCACCGCGCACACCTTCCTGGCGATCGCGGCCTCCGGGAAGGCGCCACAGGGTCTGCTCGACCGGATGTCGCTCAACGGCATGGAGCAGCCCGGGCACTACCGGCTCGACGACCTGCCCTCGACCGTGTGGCCACCCCCGGTCGAACGCGGTGACTTCGTGACCCAGGAGAGTGCCCGATGACGGTTCCTGCCCCCCAGCTGCTGATCGACGGCAAGCTGACGCCCGCGAGTGACGGGGCGACGTACGCGGTCCTCAACCCGGCGACCGGCGCGGAGATCGCCCAGGCGCCGGACGCGACCGCTGTCGATCTCGACGCCGCGATCGGCGCTGCCCGACGGGCGTTCGACGAGACCGACTGGTCGACCAACCACGAGTTCCGCGTGCACTGCCTGCGGCAGCTGCACCAGGCGCTCCTCGACGACGCCGACGCGATGCGGGCACTCACCACTGCCGAGGTCGGCGCGCCCGCGTTCCTCACCGCCGGCCCCCAGTACGACGTCCCGGTCGCGTCGGTCGCCTGGGTGGCGGATCGACACACCGTGGGTCGCCTGCGAGCTCGGCCGCCTGGCCGCGGAGCACACCGACCTGCCGCCCGGCGTGCTCAATGTCGTGACACCGCGCTCCAACGAGGTGGCCGCGGTCCTGGCCACCGACCCGCGCGTCGACCTGGTGTCGTTCACCGGTTCGACCGCCACGGGCAGGGCGATCATGGCGGCTGCCGCCCCGACGCTGAAGAAGGTGTTCCTCGAGCTCGGCGGCAAGTCGGCGGCGATCGTGCTCGACGACGCCGACCTCGCCGCCGCCGTCGGGACCGCTGCGTTCTCGGTGTCGATCCATGCCGGCCAGGGCTGCGCCCTGACGACGCGGCTGCTGGTGCCGCGCGACCGGTACGACGAGGCGGTGCAGGTCGCGGCGGACACGATGGCCTCGATCGGCGCCAACGACCCGACCGACCCCGGCACGATCTGCGGACCGGTGATCTCGGAGGTCCAGCGGGATCGCATCCAGCGCTACCTCGACCTCGCCGTCGAGGAGGGCGGGCGGTTCGCGACCGGCGGTCATGTCGACGCCAGCAAGGACGGTCAGCTGTCCGGGGGCTTCTGGATCGAACCGACGGTGATCGCCGGCCTCGACAACTCCGCGCGGGTCGCGCAGGAGGAGATCTTCGGTCCGGTGCTCGTGGTGATCCCGCACGATGGCGACGACGACGCGGTCCGGATCGCCAACGAGTCGCCCTACGGGCTGTCCGGCTCGGTCGACAGCGGCTCGCTCGAGCGGGCCCGGTCGGTGGCCAACCGGATCCGCACCGGCACCCTCGCCGTCAACGGCGGGGTGTGGTTCAGCCCGGACGCGCCGTTCGGCGGCTACAAGCAGTCCGGCATCGGTCGCGAGATGGGTGTCGAGGGCTTCGAGGAGTACCTCGAGCTGAAGCTGATCGCGGAAGGCGTCTGAGATGCGGTTCGAGGGCAAGGTCGCGATCGTCACGGGCGCGGCGCAGGGGATCGGCGAGGCGTACGCGCGGGCCCTCGCCGCCGAGGGTGCGAGCGTGGTCGTCGCCGACCTCAACGAGGACTCCGGCAACCGGGTCGCCAAAGAGATCGAGGCGAGCGGCGCGACGGCGATGTTCGTGCGCACCGACGTCTCCGACGCGGCCTCCGCGACCGCGCTCGCGGACGCGACCGTGGCGGCGTACGGCGGCATCGACCTGCTG
>JAEKKP010000012.1 GCA_019510315.1 Propionibacteriales bacterium | reverse complement strand
AGGGTGGTGCTGCGCCCGCTCGCGGTGCATGCCGGCGGCCTCGTCTGGGCCGGCCCCTATCTCTACGTCGCGGGCACGCGCCGCGGACTCTTCACCTGCCGGATCGACGACATCGTGGAGGTCGAGCCGGGTGAGGAGTCCTTCGGGCACCGGTTCGTGCTCCCCGTCCGGTTCGCGTACGACGCCCAGCACGACCGGGACCAGATGCGCTACTTGTTCCTCTCGCTGGACCGGAGCACCGAGGCGCCGCACCTGGTCGCGGGTGAGTACGGTCGCGACGAGATGACGCGGCGGATCGTCCGCTACCCGCTCGACCCCGGCACCTACGACCTGCGAGCCGACACCACCAGCCGTGGCCGCTGGCGGCTCGGTGCGTTGCAGGTCGGCCAGCCCGGATCGTTCCGGACCCACCGGCTTGCGACGCCCGTCGGCCCCGAGGACCTCTGCTACTTCGACGACGACCTGCTCTGGTCGCTCTCGGAGTATCCGGGCCACCGCTATGTGTTCGCGATGGAGCGCAGCCAGTTCGACTGACTAGCCCCGCGGTGGTTGAGCTTGTCGAAACCCGCATCTCGACAGGCTCGATGACCGGGTCAGCGCGGTTGCAGGGCCAGCTGCCGCGACTGCGCCACCAGCCGGCCGGTGGAGTCCCAGACGTCGCAGTCCTCCTCGAAGAGACCTCCCGCGACGGTGCGGGTGGCGTGCCGCACGACGGCCCAGCCGGCCGCCGGCTTGGCCCGCACGTGCGCGGTCAGTTCGAGGGTCGGCGCCCACCCCGGCATGCCCAGGTCGAAGGTCGTGGGCGGCAGCGCGTCGACGACCATCAACAGCGCGATCGGGTCGAGCGGCCGGTCGTCGGCGAGCTTGAACCAGCCCTGGATCACGCCCCGGCGGCTCGGTCTCCCGACCGCCCACATGGCACACGCCGGGTCGAGGAGGGTGCCGAACCGGTCGAGCAGCGGAGCGATCTTCTTGACCTCCTCGGGCGCGTCACTCGACCGGAGGCACTCCTCACGCGGCGGCAGGTCCGGCGGCGGCAGCGCGAGGTGCAGCGCCTCCGCGGCGGCGTCCGTGGTGGCGTCGTGGGCGCGGTCGAGGTCGCCGTACGTCGCGAGCGCGCTGATCCGCGGTGTCGCGACTCCGTCGACGTCCTGGCTGAGGGTCGCCGCCACGGTCGAGAACCGACCGCCCTGGCGGACCACGCGGGTCTCGACCGTCGCCGGTCCGGGCACCGACGCGGTGAGGTAGTGGGCGCTCACCGAGAACGGGTCGACGTGGCCTGCGGGCTCGAGCACCTGCCGCACGGCGTTGCCGATGACGGCAAGCAGGTAGCCGCCGTTGACTCCCCCGCCGACCACCCAGCCGCCGTCGAGGTCGGCGTCGAACGCGCCGTCGGCGCGCGCCGTGACTGCGATCCCACGATCGAACTCGAAGGTCACGGGCTCACCCCTGTCAGGTACGGTCGACGACCGAACCGACTCTAGGGGGAACGCGCGTGTCCGTCCGTCGACCGCTGGTCGCGCTGCCTGTCGCGCTGGTCACAACGATCGCGACGTTCGCGCTCGGCGGCTGCGGTGGCGGCGACGACCACCCGGTGGCCAGCACCCAGAGCAGCACGCCGAGCTCGCCGAGCCCGTCGGCGATCGGCACCGACGACCCCGGGCCGGACGAGCCGACGAACACCGAGCTGCAGCAGCCGCGGGCCGAGGAGACGATCCGGCCGGAGGCCACGCTGACCGCGGTGCCGGGCGCGAGCGAGCTGCCGGCCCAGGGCTTCCGCACCGTGCAGGGCTTCCCGGTGCCGCCGGGCGTGAGGGTCAAGGATCCCGGACCCCTCGAGGACACCTGGCAGTTCGACATCCACGCCGACGACCTCGACGGCGTCATCGCCTTCTACAAGCGGGTGCTGCCGCAGATGGGCTTCCGCGTGCGGCTCGGCGTCAGCTACAAGCTGGGCAACGAGCAGGTCTACTGGGACCTGGTCTTCGACGGCCGGATCTCCGGCACGATGGTGCGCGACCCCGACAACGGCGTGGTGTTCGTCGTGGTCAACCCTCCGGGGCAGCCCGCGATTGCCGGGGAGAAGTAGGCCACCGAACGGATAGTCCGGCACGTTCTGGCCCAGGAACGTCCTCACAAGGGGCGAAAAGGTGCCGGACTATGCCTGCTCGTCAATGTCGACCACCGTGCAGCGGGTGCCGGTGTAGATCGTCGGCATGCACTGGTTGCAGTGGATGCAGACGCCCTCGCTGGTCTCGCCGGCGGCCAGCCGGTTGACCAGGTCGGGCTCGCGGAGCAGGGCGCGGGCCATGGCGACGTACTCGAAGCCCTCGGCCATCGCGCGATCCATCGTGGCGCGGGTGTTGATGCCGCCGAGCATGACCAGCGGCATGGAGACGGCCTCACGGAAGACCAGCGCCTTCTCGCGCAGGAATGCCTCCTCGAACGGGTAGGCCTTGAAGAACCCCTTGCCGATCGGTGTCCTCATGCCGAGGCGCACGAGCGGCGGCATGTTGGCGGCGAACTCCTTGCGGGGCACGTCGCCACGGAAGAGGTACATCGGGTTCAGCAGGGAGCTACCGGCGCTCAGCTCGAGAGCGTCGAGGTACCCGTCGGCCTCGAGCAGCTGCGCGAACTCGACGGTCTCCGGCATCGAGAACCCCGCCCGGGAGCCCTCCGTCATGCCGATCTTGGCGGTGACGGCCGCCGCATCCCCCACCTCTTCCCGTACGACGCGCGCCACCTGGCGAGCGAACCGGGCGCGGTGCTCGAGCGAACCGCCCCACGAGTCCTTGCGCCGGTTCTGCCCGGGGGCGAGGAACGAGCTCAGCAGGTAGCCGTGCGCCATGTGGATCTCGAGCACGTCGAAGCCGGCGTCCACCAGGATCCGTGCCGCCCGGACGTAGTCGCCCGTGATCCGCTCGATGTCGGCCTCCGTGGCGGACCGGACCATCTGCATGCTGAGCGGCGACGGCATCCGCGACGCGGCGAGCGCGTGCACGCCGTTGGAGCGACCGTTCGCGACCGGACCCGCGTGCCCGAGCTGGCCGGCGATCTTCGCGCCGGTCCCGTGGACGGCCTCGGCGAGCCGCGCCAGTCCGGCGGCGGACTCGGCACCGACGGTGATGACCTCCTTGTGCGTCCGGCCCTCCGGCGCGACCGCGAGGTAGGCCACGGTGGTCAGCCCGACGCCGCCGCGGCAGACAGCGAGGTGGTAGTCGATCAGCTCGTCGGTGACGAGGCCGTGGGGCGTCCGGCCCTCGAAGGTCGCGGCCTTGACCACCCGGTTGCGCAGTCGGACCGGGCCGAGGTCGGCGGGCGCGAAGACGTCGGGGGCCATCGCAGGACCATAACGTGTTTCAGTTTTGTCGGCGCCCACCGCGAACAGGCTTCGCGAGCCGCTCGAGGCCGTCGAGGAGGAGCCTGAGTCCGAAGTCGAACTCGTTGGCGAACGCGTAGCCCGGCTGGAAAACGTAGTCGGTCGCCAGCTCGACGAGGTGCGGGTAGGCACCCTCCGGGAACTGCGCCATCAACGGCTCGGCGACCTCGGCGACCTCCGCGCCGGACTCCGAGGAGAACGGCAGACCGGCCTCCTGGAGCGCGAACCCGTAGACGTAGCTGTCGATCAGGGCATAGGCGTGTCCGGCGAGCTCGACCGACAGGCCACCCGCGCGCAGGCTGCCGAGGACGGCGTCGTGATGCTGCAGCGTCGCCGGCCCGGGGTTCGTGCGCGACTCGAGAAGCCCGATCGCCCACGGGTGCCGACGCAAGGCCGATCGGGCACCGGCGGCACGCGCCTCCATCTCCGCTCGCCAGTCGCCGTCGCCGGCCGGCAGCTCGATCTCCGCGAAGACCAGGTCGACGATGCCGTCGAGGATCTCGTCCTTGTTGGCGACGTGGTGGTAGACCGACATCGGCTTCACACCCAGCTCGTCGGCGAGCGAGCGGATCGTGAGGCCGGCGAGCCCGCCCGCGTCGGCCACGGCCACGGCGGCCCTCAGCACCCGCTCACGGCTGAGCGGAGCGCGCTCCTGGGCGGTGGTCTTCTTCGCTGGTCTGGCCATCTCGCTCCGGACGATAGCAGTTTCGTACTAAGTACGGTACGCTCCCTTACTTAGTACGGCGAGAGATGCTCGCCGGTCGAAGGGACAACCGTCATGGGACCTGCAACACAGCACGCCGAGCCGAGCAGCACCACACCGGACAGCAGGACGACGATGCGCGCGGTCGTGCATCACAGCTTTGGTTCGTCGGACGTGCTGAGGATCGAGCAGGTCGCCCGTCCGGACATCGCCGACCACGAGGTGCTCGTCCGCGTGCACTCCGCCGGCCTCGACCGCGGCGTGTGGCACGTGATGACCGGTACGCCGTACCTCGGCCGCCTCGTCTTCGGCCTGCGCCGCCCGCGCAACCCAGTGCTCGGCCGCGACCTCGCCGGCACGGTGACTGCCGTCGGCGCGAGGACGACCCGGTTCGCGGTCGGCGACGAGGTCTTCGGCACCGGCAGCGGCTCGTTCGCCCAGTACGCCGCGGCCCGTGAGGACAAGCTCGCCCTCAAGCCGGCCGCCCTCGGTTTCGCCGAGGCCGCGGTCGTGCCCGTGTCGGCGACGACTGCACTCCAGGCTCTTCGCACCGGCCGGGTCGAGGCCGGCCAGCGGGTCCTGGTCATCGGAGCGTCTGGCGGGGTCGGCAGCTACGCCGTACAGCTGGCCAAGGCCTTCGGCGCCGAGGTCACCGGCGTGGCCAGCACAGCCAAGCTCGACCTGGTGCGGGCGCTCGGCGCCGACCACGTCGTGGACTACACGCAGTCCGACTTCTCCGATGGCGGTCCCTACGACCTGGTCATCGACATCGCCGGGAACCCGTCCCTGTCCCGGCTGCGCCGCGCGCTCACTCCGACGGGGACCGCGGTGATCACCGGTGGCGAGGAGGGCGGCAGCTTCTCAGGGGGCCTCGACCGGCAGCTGCGCGGCATGGTGATGTCGCTGTTCGGCCGGCGCAAGGTGCGCAGCTTCATCTGCAAGGAGAACGCTGCCGACCTCGAGGAGCTCGCCGGGCTGATCGGCTCCGGCAAGGTGACTCCCAGCATCGACCGGACCTATCCGCTCGCACAGGCGCCCGACGCGATGCATCACCTCGAGACCGGCCAGGTGCGCGGCAAGGTCGCGATCGTGATCGACGCCTGAGGTTCCGGCCCTGTGACGCGGGCCACCTTCGTGTTACCGTCGTGCCTGCTATTTGCTCGCTTGATCAAATGCCGAAGAGGATGCCGCGATGACCGTGACCGACCAGCAGCCCGCCGTTGACTTCACCGACCCGGACCTGGTCCGACAGGGTCTGCCGCACGACGAGTTCGACGCCCTGCGCGAGACCGCACCGGTGCGCTGGATCGAGCAGGGGCAGTCGGCGCGAGACGGCATGTCGGTGGAGTCGGGCTCGGGCTACTGGGCGCTGACGAAGCACGCCGACGTCGCGGCGGTGTCGAAGAACAGCAAGGCGTTCTCGAGCTGGGAGAACGGCGCGATCATCCGCTTCCCCGAGGGCATCGAGCGCGAGATGGTCGAGATGCAGCGGGTCATCATCATCAACCAGGACGCGCCGGAGCACACCCACACGCGACGCATGGTCTCGCGGGCGTTCACCCCGCGCGCCGTCGGCGGGCTCGACGAGGCCATGCACGAGCGCGCCCGGACGATCGTGCAGGGCGCGCTGGAGAAGGGAGAGGTCGACTTCGTCACCGAGGTCGCCGCCGAGCTGCCCCTCCAGGTGATCGCCGACCTGCTCGGCGTACCGCAGGAGGACCGCGGCAAGCTCTTCGAGTGGTCCAACTCGATGATGTCGGGCGAGGACCCCGAGTTCGCCGGCCAGTCCGACGTCGCCTCAGCCGAGATCCTCGGCTACGCGATGGCGATGGCCGCAGACAGGCTCGCCAACCCGCGCGAGGACCTCGTCACGCAGCTGGTGCACGCGGACAAGGACGGTCGCGGCCTGACCGAGGACGAGTTCGGCTTCTTCGTGATCGCTCTGACCGTCGCAGGCAACGAGACGACCCGCAACGCGATGTCGCACGGCATGAACGCCTTCCTCGACCACCCCGACCAGTGGGAGCTGTGGAAGCGGGACCGGCCGGCGGCGATGGTCGACGAGGTGATCCGCTGGGCGACGCCCGTCAACGTGTTCCAGCGCACCGCGCTCGAGGACGTCGACCTGCGGGGTGTCCAGGTGAAGAAGGGCCAGCGCGTCGGGCTGTTCTACGGCGCCGCCAACTTCGACCCCGAGGTCTTCGACAACCCGGGGGCGTTCGACATCACCCGAGACCCCAACCCGCACCTGGCCTTCGGCGGCCACGGAGCGCACTACTGCATCGGCGCGAACCTCGCCCGGATGGAGGTCGGCGCGCTCTTCGGCGCACTGGCCGACCTCGCACCCGAGATCACCCGGGTCTCCGAGCCCGACAGGCTGCGGCACAGCTGGATCAATGGCATCAAGCGCCTCGACGTGCGCCTCTCCCCCCGCACCGGTGGTTGAGCCTGTCGAAACCCCTACCCCGCTTCGAGGCCGCCGCTGGTGAACAGCGCCAGCTGCTCGACGTACGCCGGGTCGAGGCCGCCCGGACCGATCGGGCGGCCGTAGCCGCCGAGGTCGGCGCCCGCCAGAGCGGTGAGCATCGAGAACATCGCGATGCCGGCCCGCTGGCCGTGGACGTTGTCGCGCAGGGCCGGCACCGACGCAGCCGCCCGGAGGAAGAGGTCGGTGACGTCGACGCCGTTGACCAGCTCGTTGGTCACGATCTCGTCCTCGTTGAGTGCCAGCGTGACGAGGATCTTGAGCCAGCGAACGGCTGCCAGTGGCTCGCGGTCCAGCTCCTCGACGAACGGCATCAGCACGGCGTCGACCAGGTCGCGGGCCGTCAGGTCGTCACGATGCTGCAGCTCCCCCAGCCGGGCCCGGACGCCGTCGCCGACCGGGCGCCCGCGGCGCAGCACGACAGCCTCCAGCAGCGCGCGCTTCGACGGGAAGTGATGGGTGAGGGCCGCGGGGGCAACGCCGGCGGCGCGCGCCACCGCTCTCATCGAGACGACCTCGACACCGGCGGTGCCGAACAGCTCCTCGGCAGTGTCGAGCAGGGCCTCACGCACGTCGACGTCGACACGGGGCCCTCGACGTCGCTGCGGCTGGCTCACCCGGCACACCCTAGGACGTCATGCGGTCAGGACAGGGCAGACGACACCAGCCCCCCGATCGTGAGCACGACGTTGAGC
>JAEKKP010000011.1 GCA_019510315.1 Propionibacteriales bacterium | reverse complement strand
GACTACACGGCGGCGGCGATCGCCTCGTTCGCGTTCGGCGGCTCGCACGCGGTCCTCGACACGAACGTCCGCCGCGTGCTCGGCCGAGCGGTCTCGGCGACGGAGTTCCCACCGCGCTCCGTCACCCGCGCGGAGCGCGAGCTCGCCGAGTCGCTCGTGCCCGACGACGACCCCGCGCTGTGGGCGGTGGCCGTCATGGAGCTCGGCGCGCTCGTGTGCACGGCCGCGAAGCCGCGCTGCGACGCCTGCCCGATCGTCGAGCAGTGCGAGTGGCACCGGAGCGGCCGGCCGGCGTACCAGGGACCGCCGCGACGAGGCCAGACCTACGACGGCACCGACCGGCAGTGCCGCGGCCGCCTCCTCGCGGTGGTGCGCGACAGCGATCGGGTCGTGCCGAAGGCCCGCCTCGACGCGGTCTGGTCGGACGACGCACAGCGGGAGCGGGCACTGGGCGGACTGCTCGCCGACGGACTCGTCGTCAGCCGACCCGGTGGCTACGCCCTGCCGGACTGACACGGCGAAAGGCGAGAGCCCCGGCGGTCTCGGACCGCCGGGGCTCTCGCGTTGCTTGACTCAGTCGCGCGTCAGCGGGCTTCCCCACCGTCGGCGGCCACCTCGATCGGCGGCACGTCGGGCAGCTCGGCCCTCGGTGTCCCCAGGAAGGTGAACGCTGCGGTCGGGTCCTCGCCCTCGACGTCGACCAGGACGATCTGGCCCGGGCCGACCTCGCCGTACAGCATCTTCTCGGCGAGGACGTCCTCGATCTCGCGCTGGACCGTGCGCCGCAAGGGTCGCGCGCCGAGCACGGGGTCGAACCCGCGCGTCGCGAGCAGGTCCTTGGCGGCCTGGGTCAGCTCGATGGACATGTCGCGGTCCTTCAGCCGAAGCTCGACCGACGCGATCATGTTGTCCACCATCGCGATGATCTGGTCCTTGGTCAGCGGCGGGAACACGATCATCTCGTCGACGCGGTTGAGGAACTCGGGCCGGAAGTGCTGCTTGAGCTCCTCGGAGACCTTCGCCTTCATCTTCTCGTAGTTGCCCGCCACGTCGGAGGCGTTGCCGAAGCCGAGGCTGACGCCCTTCGAGATGTCGCGCGTGCCGAGGTTGGTGGTCATGATGATCACGGTGTTCTTGAAGTCGACCACCCGGCCCTGGCTGTCGGTCAGGCGACCTTCCTCCAGGATCTGCAGCAGGCTGTTGAAGATGTCGGGGTGGGCCTTCTCCACCTCGTCGAACAGCACCACGGAGAACGGCTTGCGGCGCACCTTCTCGGTGAGCTGCCCGCCCTCTTCGTAGCCGACGTAACCCGGGGGCGAGCCGAACAGCCGCGACACGGTGTGCTTCTCGGAGAACTCCGACATGTCGAGCTGGATCAGCGCGTCCTCGTCGCCGAACAGGAACTCCGCCAGCGTCTTGGACAGCCACGTCTTGCCGACGCCCGAGGGCCCGGCGAAGATGAACGACCCACCGGGGCGCTTCGGGTCCTTCAGGCCCGCACGCGTGCGCCGGATCGCCCGGCTGAGCGCCTTGACGGCCTCCTCCTGGCCGATGACCCGCTTGTGCAGCTCGTCCTCCATCTTGAGCAGCCGGGTCGACTCCTCCTCGGAGAGCTTCACGATCGGGATGCCGGTGGCGACCGCGAGGACCTCGGCGATGAGCTCCTCGTCGACCTCGGCGACGACGTCCATGTCACCGGCACGCCACTGCTTCTCGCGCTCGGCCTTGGCCAGGATCAGCTGCTTCTCCTCGTCGCGCAGACGAGCAGCGGCCTCGAAGTCCTGGCCGTCGATGGCGCCTTCCTTGCGGCGGCGTACGTCGGCGATCTTGTCGTCGAACTCACGCAGGTCGGGCGGGGCGGTCATCCGGCGGATGCGCAGCCGCGAGCCGGCCTCGTCGATCAGGTCGATCGCCTTGTCGGGCAGGAACCGGTCGGAGACGTAGCGGTCGGCCAGCGTCGCCGCCGAGACCAGCGCCTCGTCGGTGATCGTCACCCGGTGGTGGGCCTCGTAGCGGTCACGCAGACCCTTGAGGATCTCGATCGTGTGCGCGATCGACGGCTCGGCGACCTGGATCGGCTGGAAGCGGCGCTCGAGCGCGGCGTCCTTCTCCAGGTGCTTGCGGTACTCGTCGAGCGTGGTCGCACCGATGGTCTGGAGCTCGCCTCGGGCCAGCATCGGCTTGAGGATCGAGGCCGCGTCGATCGCACCCTCGGCGGCACCCGCGCCGACGAGCGTGTGCAGCTCGTCGATGAACAGGATGATGTCGCCGCGGGTCTTGATCTCCTTGAGGACCTTCTTCAGCCGCTCCTCGAAGTCACCGCGGTAGCGCGAGCCTGCGACCAGCGCGCCGAGGTCGAGGGAGTAGATCTGCTTGTCCTTCAGCGTCTCGGGCACGTCGCCGCGCACGATCGACTGGGCGAGGCCCTCGACGCACGCGGTCTTGCCGACGCCGGGCTCACCGATCAGGACCGGGTTGTTCTTGGTACGGCGGGACAGCACCTGCATGACCCGCTCGATCTCCTTCTCGCGACCGATGACCGGGTCGAGCTTGCCCTCCTTGGCGGCCTGCGTGTAGTTGCGGCCGAACTGGTCGAGCACCAGCGAGCTGGACGGAGCCGCCTCGGGCGCCGTGCCGGCCGTCTGGGCCTCCTTGCCCTGGTAGCCGGAGAGCAGCTGGATGACCTGCTGGCGGACGCGGTTGAGGTCCGCACCGAGCTTCTGGAGCACCTGGGCGGCCACGCCCTCGCCCTCACGGATGAGGCCGAGCAGGATGTGCTCGGTGCCGATGTAGTTGTGGCCGAGCTGCAGCGCCTCGCGCAGGGACAGCTCGAGCACCTTCTTGGCGCGCGGGGTGAACGGGATGTGGCCGCTGGGGGCCTGCTGGCCCTGGCCGATGATCTCCTCCACCTGCGCGCGGACACCCTCGAGCGAGATGCCGAGGCTCTCCAGTGCCTTCGCCGCGATGCCGTCGCCCTCGTGGATCAGCCCGAGCAGGATGTGCTCGGTGCCGATGTAGTTGTGCGAGAGCATGCGGGCCTCTTCCTGGGCCAGCACGACAACGCGACGGGCACGGTCTGTGAACCGTTCGAACATGGGCATCGCTCCTTGGACTTCGCGGGCGGTCAGCTGTGCGTCCCGCACGCCTGATCAACCCTGTATCCACCCTACGTGTTCCGGCGAAACCTCGTCTTCGCTCTCAGCGAACAGACGACCCGCCGAAGCTCCTCAGCGAAGTGGTACCCGAAATCGCGTCAGTGAGCCGCGGCGTACGCCTCGCGGACCTCGGAGGAGACCCGGCCGCGGTCCGGCACGTTGAAGCCGTTGTCGCGGGCCCAGGCGCGGATGTCGGCAGGGCTGGGCCCGGCGCCCGCGGCCGAGCGACCTCGACGTCGGCTCGTGGCCCGGCGCGCGTGGCCGACGTACGGCGCGATGGCGTCGCGCAGCTTGCCGGCGTTCTTCGCGTTGAGGTCGATCTCGTACTCCTTGCCGTCCAGGGCGAAGGACACGGTCTCCTCGGCGGGGGTGCCGTCGATGTCGTCGACGAGGACGATGTTCACCTGCTGCGCCATGAAGCCACCCATTTCTCGGGGAAAGTCCGGACCGTTCCAGATTAACGCAGGAAATGTCGCAGAATCACTCGGGGCGCAGCAAGGGGAAAAGAATGGTCTCGCGAATTCCGGCACCGGTGAGCAGCATGATCAACCGGTCGACGCCCATCCCCATGCCGCCCGCCGGTGGCATTCCGTACTCCATCGCCTTGAGGAAGACCTCGTCGAGCTCCATCGCCTCCGGGTCACCCGCGGCGGCCATCAGGGACTGCGCCGTCAGGCGCTCGCGCTGCACGACCGGGTCGTTCAGCTCCGAATAGGCGACACCGAGCTCGACGCCGTTGATGATGAGGTCCCAGGCTTCATTGAGGCCATTTCGGGAGCGGTGCGGCTTGGCCAGCGGCTTTACCGCGGTCGGGTAATCCATCACGAAAGTCGGCTGTATCAGGGAATCCTCGACCAGCTGTTCGTACAGCTCGACAATGATCTCCTCGGCGCTCCATTTCGGCTGCAGCTCGACGTCGTGCTTGTCGGCATGCCTGCGCAGGTCCTCGGCGGAGGTCTCGACGGTGATCTCCTCCCCGAGGGCGTCGGAGACCAGGTCGAGGATCGGTGCCTGCCGCCACTCCGCCTCGAGATCGATCTCGCTGCCGTCGCGGGCCGGCACGACCGTGCGTCCCACGGCCTTCGCGGCGTTGATGATCAGCTCGCGGATCGTCGCCATCATCGTGAACTGGTCGCCATAGGCCTGGTAGGCCTCCAGCATCGAGAACTCGGCAGCGTGCGTGGAGTCGAGGCCCTCGTTGCGGAACGTGCGACCGATCTCGTAGACCCGGTCGACGCCGCCGATCATCGCGCGCTTGAGGTCGAGCTCGAGGGCGATCCGCAGCAGCATGTCCTGGTCGAGGGAATTCAGGTGCGTGCTGAACGGCCGCGCGGCGGCACCGCCGTTGGTCAGCTGGAGGATCGGCGTCTCGACCTCGACGAAGCCGTGGCCGTCCAGCGTGCTGCGCAGGGCCTTGAGGACGGCCGCCTTGTGGCGCACCATCTCGCGCGGCTCGGGCCGCAGCCACATGTCGACGTACCGGAGCCTGATCCGCGCCTCGTCGGACAGCGGCTTGTGCTCGTTGGGCAGCGGCCGCAGCGTCTTGGCGGCCATCTGCCAGCTGGTCGCCTGCACCGACAGCTCGCCGCGCCGGCTCGTGACGACCTCACCCGCGACCGCGATCAGGTCGCCCAGGTCGACCAGCGCCTTGAACTCGGCGAGCGACTCCTCACCGAGGTCGGCCAGCGAGAGCATCACCTGGATCTCGCTGCCATCACCCTCGCGCAGGCGGACGAAGCAGAGCTTGCCCGTGTTGCGCAGGAAGATCACCCGGCCCGCGATCGCGACCGTCTCACCGGTGTGCGCGTCGGGCTCCAGCTCTCCCGCCTCGAGCGCCGGGTCGTAGGTCGCGCGGATCTCGCTGATCGTGTGGGTCCGGTCGACCGTGATCGGGTACGCCGCCCGGCCCGACTCGAGCAGCCGGGCCCGCTTCTCCCGGCGCACCCGCATCTGCTCCGGCAGGTCGTCGACGCCGGTAGGCCCAGGAGTCGGCCCAGCAGCGGTCGAGGGCTCGTCGGTCATGCGCGCAAGGCTATCGGCCAGCAGGGGCGAGTCCGCCGCCTCCCCGTGGCGGCTGGCTCTCGGCGCTCACCCGCCGCAGATTCCTCGGCGGTCGTGCGAACCTGAAGGCCGTCCCCGGACATAGGAGTGGTGACAGGTCGGCGAGCGAGAGGTGCGGGTGTGCGGCGCGACCAGCAGTTCAGCGAGTTCTTCGCAGCCCGGGCGCCCGGGCTGCGGCGGACGGCGTACCTCATCGTCCGGGACTGGCACGGGGCCGAGGACGTCACCCAGCTCGGCTTCGCCCGGCTGTACGTCGTGTGGCCGCGGATCCGGCCGGAGACGCTCGAGGCCTATGCCCGCAAGGTCGTCGTCAACGAGGCCCTCGGCTGGCTCCGGCGCCGCCGGCGCGACCACCTGACCGACCTCCCACCGGACGGACCTGCGCCTGTCTCGGACGAGTCGCCGCTCGACGTCGGCCAGGCGCTCGGCCTCCTGCCCGCGCAGCAGCGCGCCATCGTCGCGTTGCGGTTCCTCGACGACCTCTCGGTCGCCGAGGTCGCCCGGGTGCTCGACATCGCCGAGGGCACCGTCAAGAGCCAGACGTCCAGGGCGCTCACCACCCTGCGCGCCCACCTTCCCCAGCTCGTCCTGACCGAGGAGATCTGATGACCGACCATGACCTCGCGACGCTCGTCCGCGACCACGTCCGACGCGACGAGCCGCCGTTCCTGATGTCCTCGGACACGGTGATCGCCGTCGGTCGGCGGACGCTGGTCCGACGCCGGGCGCGGCGCGGGTTCGCGGGAGTCATCGTGGCAGCGGCCGCCGTGGTCGCACTCCCCCTGATGCCGTGGCACGGATCGGGCTCCGGCGACCGGACCGGGATCGATCCGGCCACGGCCGCGGCGCTGCGGCACTACGACGCCCAGAAGATGCCGACGCTCATCGACGAGCGTGCTCGCGCCGCTCTCGGGGCCGGCCTCGACGGCCTGCCCGACGGCCAGTTCCGGGCGGACGACGACCAGGGCGCCCAGCTGCCGCCGAAGTACTACGGCAAGGCCAGCGGCATGTCCGTCTCGTACGGCGCCCACGGCGACCCACGCCAGGTCGTCGTCTCGCTGCTGCACTCGGGCTCCGAGGCCGAGGGCGACGCGCGCAAGAACTGCGCGAACGACCTCGCGGCCGGCTACGACTTCGCCTGCACCGTGAGCACGAGCAGCGCCGGCGACCCGGTCACCACCCGGGTGATGGCTGTGCGCAAGGTCGACGGCCTCGCTGACGCCTCGTGGAGCGCGATCACGCCCGACGAGCTGCGCACGGGCATCCCGAGCGCAGGGGACCCGAACCAGGAGCCGATCGACCCCGCCGAGGTGTACTTCATCCGCAGCGTCGACTCGGTGCACAGCGAGACCTTCCTGACCCACGCCCAGGAGATCGTCGCGGCACCCAGCTTCGAAGGCGCCCAGCAGGCGTTCAGGATCCCTGTCGAGGATCTCGAGAAGGTGGTCACCGATCCCGAGCTGGTGATCCCCAAGCCCCCGATGGGCGACAACGGCTGCGCGTGGATGCTGCACCCGGAGGACGTCTCCTGCGCGAAGGCGCCCAGCTGACGGCTGCTCAGCTGTTGCGCTCGAAGACCAGCTCGAGCCCCCGCAGGGTCAGCCAGGGCTGGTGGTCGGTGATCGACCGGCACTCGTCGACGACGACCGGGGCGAGCCCGCCGGTGGCGATCACGTTGACCGTCGACGCCTCGACGCCGAGCTCCTCGATGATCCGGCCGACGATCCCGTCGACCTGGCTGGCGAAGCCGAAGA
>JAEKKP010000272.1 GCA_019510315.1 Propionibacteriales bacterium | reverse complement strand
GGAGGGTGGACGCATCGATGCCCGGATCTGGCGCGACGAGGACCAGGCAGTCGTCGAGATCGCCGACACGGGCCGCGGCATCCCGCAGGAGGAGCTCGAGGACGTCTTCGTGAAGTTCTTCCGGTCACCGGGAGTGCAGACCGACGCGATCCCCGGCACCGGCATCGGGCTGGCGATCTCGAAGGCGATCGTCGAGGCCCACGGGGGTTCTATCGACCTCCGGAGCACCGTCGGGGTCGGCACCACGTTCGAGATCCGGCTGCCCGTGGCCCGACAGCGAGCCGCGGAGTCGCGCGTCGAGGGGCCGGCGTGACCGGCGGCGCGCGACAATGTGCGCATGCCCCTGTACAGCGACGAAGCAATCGTGCTGCGCACGCGCAAGCTCGCTGAGGCCGACCGGATCATCACGCTGCTGACCCGCGAGCACGGGATCGTGCGCGCGGTCGCCAAGGGAGTACGCCGGACCAGCTCACGGTTCGGGTCGCGGCTCGAGCCGTTCACGCACGTCGACCTCCAGCTCGCCGAGGGCCGCAACCTCGATGTGATCACCCAGGCGGAGACCAGGTCGCCGTTCGGTGAGGCGATCAGCGCGCAGTACGAGCGCTACACCGCTGGATCGGTGATGCTCGAGACCGCCGAGCGGCTGGTCGTCGAGGAACGCGAGCCCTCGGTGCAGCAGTACCTCCTGCTCGTCGGGGCACTGCGTGCGATGGCGTCCGGGGACCACCGGCCAGCCGACGTGATGGACTCGTTCGTGCTGCGGTCGCTGGCGGTCGCCGGCTACGCCCCCTCGTTCGACGGCTGCGTGCGCTGCGGCGTGGAGGGTCCGCACCGCGCGTTCCACCCCGCGTCCGGCGGAGTGCTGTGCTCGTCGTGCCGGTCACCCGGGTCGGCGTACCCCACGGTGGAGACGGTGCGGCTGCTCGGAGCGCTGCTCGCCGGCGACTGGCCGGTCGTCGACGCGGCCGAGGAGCGCAGCCGGCGGGAGGCCCGCGGGCTGGTCTCGGCGTACCTCTCCTGGCACCTGGAGCGTGGTCTTCGCTCGATGCCGTACGCCCACGACTCGCTGGCCGCGGAGCCGGTGCCGACCGGGGAGGTCTCGTGAGGCGGAGGAGGCAGGGAGCGCGCCAGTACGCCGCGCCCGAGCCGCACCCGAGCGGAGCCACACCGCCCGACCTGCCACCGGAGCTGGTGCCGCGCCACGTCGCGGTGATCATGGACGGCAACGGTCGCTGGGCCAACCAGCGCGGGCTGCCGCGCACGGCCGGCCACGAGCGCGGCGAGCAGTCTCTGGTTGAGGTGGTCAAGGGCGCGATCGAGGTCGGGGTCGAGGCGATCTCGGCCTACGCGTTCTCGACCGAGAACTGGTCGCGCTCGCCCGAGGAGGTGCGTTTCCTCATGGGCTTCAACCGCGACGTGGTGCGGCGCCGTCGCGAGGAGCTGCACTCGCTCGGCGTGCGCGTGCGGTGGGCCGGCCGCGAGCCTCGGCTGTGGCGGTCGGTGATCAAGGAGCTGCGGATCGCCGAGGAGCTCACCCGCGACAACGACGTGCTGACCCTGACGATGTGCGTGAACTACGGGGGCCGCGCCGAGCTCGCCGACGCGGCGCGGGCGCTGGCACAGGACGTCGCCGCGGGGCGGGTCAATCCCGACCGGATCGACGAGCGCACCTTCGCCCGCTACCTCTACGTTCCCGAGGTGCCCGACGCCGACATGGTCTGGCGCACGTCGGGGGAGGAGCGGCTGAGCAACTTCATGCTCTGGCAGGCGGCGTACTCGGAGATGGTCTTCAGCAACGT
>JAEKKP010000271.1 GCA_019510315.1 Propionibacteriales bacterium | reverse complement strand
AGCGCGACGACGGGGACGATCTTCCTCGCCCGGCAGGCCACGGCGCTCACGGCACCTCCGACCGGCTCGGTCACGGGCAACGGTGCCATCGCCGACCTGGTCGGCTTCGGCACGAGCAACACCTTCGAGGGCGCACTCGCGCCGAGCCCGTCGGCGACCACGTCGATCGCCCGTGACGCGGCCGGCAAGGACACCGACAGCAACGTCACCGACTTCGTCGCAGCAGCCGGCACACCGGGCGCTGCACCCGGCGGGACCACCGAGCCGCCGCCGACCACGGCGACGATCGAGGAGATCCAGGGCACGACCGACACCAGCCCGTACGCCGGCCAGTCGGTGACCACGGAGGGCGTCGTCACCGCGGCGTACCCGACCGGTGGCTTCAACGGCTTCTACCTGCAGACGGCGGGCACCGGTGGCGACGTCGACCTGGCGACGCACACGAGGTCGGACGGCGTCTTCGTCTTCTCCTCGGCCGCGGCAGCCTTGGTGCACGTCGGTGACCACGTGCAGGTCACCGGCAAGGTCGCCGAGTTCAACGGGCTGACCGAGATCGCGCCGCCGTCGGCCTCGGACGTCACGGTGCTCGCGACCCCGGCGCCCGCCGTGAAGCCCGCCGTCGTGGCGCTGCCCGGGTCCGACGCCCAGCGCGAGTCGCTCGAGGGCATGCTGGTCTCGCTGCAGGGCCCGTTCACGGTCGCCGACAACTACAGCCTCAACCAGTACGCCGAGATCGGTCTCGCTGCAGGCGACCAGCCGCTGTGGCAGCCGACCGAGGTGGCCGACCCGCACGACGCTGCCGCGATCGCCGCGGTCGTCGCCGACAACGCGGCTCGCAAGGTCACCCTCGACGACGGCTCGAGCACCAACTACTTCTCCACGGGCAAGAACAGCCCGCTCCCGTGGCTGACCCAGGACCACCAGATCCGGGTCGGCGCACCGGCCAGCTTCACCTCGCCGATGGTGCTCGACTACCGCAACGCGCTGTGGAAGCTGCAGCCGACGGCCCAGCTCACCGGCTCGGGCGAGCCGCCGGTGTCCTTCGGGCACACCCGCACCGACGGTCCCGGACCGGTCGGCGGCGACGTGCAGATCGCGTCCTTCAACGTGCTCAACTACTTCCCGACCACGGGAGCGGACTTCGTCGCGGCCGGCGGCAGCTGCACCTGGTACGACGACCGGGCCGGCAACCACGTCACCGTGAACACCTGCACCGGGCCGAACGGCGAGGAGGGGCCGCGTGGTGCCGCGGACGCCGACGACCTGGCCCGCCAGCAGGACAAGATCGTGCGGGCCATCAACGGCCTCGGCGCCGACGTGGTGTCGCTCGAGGAGATCGAGAACTCGGCGAAGTTCGGCGAGCCGCGTGACGCCGCCGTGAGCACCCTCGTCGACGCGCTCAACGCTGCCGCCGGAGCCGGCACCTGGGCGTTCGTGCCCACTCCGTCGACGATCGGCGACCAGGCCGACGAGGACGTCATCCGCACGGCCTTCATCTACCGCACCGGCGTCGTCGAGCCGGTGGGTGAGTCGCTCGTCGACGACGCCCCCGAGTTCGACGTCGCGCGTGACCCGCTGGCGCAGGCGTTCCAGCCGGTCGGCCGCACGAGCGCCTCGCGGTTCCTGGTGATCGTGAACCACTTCAAGTCCAAGGGCTCGGGTCCTGACGACGGCACCGGTCAGGGCAACTCCAACCCGCAGCGGGTGGCGCAGGCCCAGCAGCTGGTGTCGTTCGCCGACCAGGCCAAGACCCACTTCGGCACCGACCGGGTGTTCCTCTCCGGCGACTTCAACGCCTACACCG
>JAEKKP010000010.1 GCA_019510315.1 Propionibacteriales bacterium | reverse complement strand
GCTGCTGCAGCCAGGTGGTCAGGTCGACGCCGTCGCTGGTGCGGCCCTCGAAGCCGGAGTACGCCGCAGCGCGCTCGCCCTTGAGGAAGACCGCGTCGAACGGCTGCGGATCGAGGTTCGGGTGGAACGCCTCGCCGTCGGTGCCGACCTTGCAGTGCACCGGCCACGAGTCGGCGTAGTCGGGGTGGGTGGACCAGTGCGCGCCGGGGTCGACGTGGTGGTCCTTGGTGGCGACCACGACGTCGTACGGCGGCGCCTTCGGGTCGCGTCGCGACCAGTGGTGGAGCAGCTCACTGATCTCGCTGGCCACGCGGGCGCCGCCCTCGACCGGCAGCGAGCCGCCCTCGCAGAAGTCGTTCTGCACGTCGACGACGATCAGTGCGTGCGCCATGAAACGAGGCTAGCGAGAGCGGGTGGTTCTGTCAGGGTGGGCTCCATGCCCAGCCGTGAGCAGATCGAGACCGCCGTCCGGACCTACGTCGAAGCGGTCGGGCGACAGGACCTCGAGGCGACCGTCGCGCTGTTCGCCGAGGACGCCCGCCAGGAGGATCCGGTCGGTAGTACGCCCAACCTGGGCCGTGACGCGGTCCGGGGCTTCTTCGAGCGCGCCTACCGGGCAACCTTCAGCACCACCCTCACCGGACCGCTCCTGGTCACCGGCGACCACGCCGCCGTGCACTTCGTGATCACGCTGCCGACCGACGGCGACCCGTTCGTCGTGCGGGTGGTGGACCTGATCCGGTTCGACGACGACGCCCTGATCGCCGACCTTCGCGCCGTCGTGGACTGAGGCGGCGACCTCAGCGGTCGAGCGTGGGGATCGCCGGTTCGCCCTTCTGCAGCTGCCGGGCGGGCAGTGGCAGCTCGGCGCGTGAGCGGGCGTGCCGCTCGCGCGCGGCCTCGAGCGGCTCGGCGCCCACTACCTCGCCATCGGTGACCAGCGGGACCAGCAGCTCGCGGTCGTTGGCGTCGCCGGCCGGCAGCGCGCCGATCCCGACCACCTCCGCCTCGGCCACGCCCGACGGGTCGAGCCTGCGCAGTGCGTACTTGCGGCCGCCCACGGAGATCTTGTCCAGGCTGCGTTTGGCGACGTCGACCATCGTGCCGTTGTCGTCCGCGCGGGCGACGAGCTTGTAGACGAAGCCGCAGGTCGGGTGGCCACTGCCGACGACGACTTGTGTGCCGACCCCGTAGGCGTCGACGGGGGCGGACGCGAGGGATGCGATCGCGAACTCGTCGAGGTCGGAGGTGACCAGGATCCGGGTGCCGGTGGCACCGAGCTCGTCGAGCTGCGCGCGCACCTGCGTGGCGAGCACGCCCAGGTCGCCGGAGTCGATCCGGACCGCCCCGAGACCGGTGCCGGCGACGTCGACGGCGATCCGGACCGCCTCCGCGACGTCGTAGGTGTCGACCAGGAGGGTCGTGCCCGTGCCCAGCGAGGACACCTGCGCCCGGAACGCGTCCGCCTCCGTGTCGTGCAGCAGGGTGAACGAGTGCGCGCTGGTCCCGGCCGTCGGTACGCCGTACCGGCGCCGGGCCTCGAGGTTGGAGCTGCTCGCGAACCCGGCGATGTACGCCGCCCGGGCACTCGCCACCGCCGCCTCCTCGTGCGTGCGGCGGGAGCCCATCTCGATGCACGGACGGTCGCCGGCCGTCCACGTCATCCGTGACGCCGCGGACGCGATCGCGGAGTCGTGGTTGTAGATCGACAGCAGCAGCGTCTCGAGGAGCACCGCCTCGGCGAAGCTGGCCTCGACGATGACGAGCGGCGAGGAGGGGAAGTAGAGCTCGCCCTCGGCGTACCCCCAGATGTCGCCGGTGAAGCGGTAGCCGGCCAGCCAGCGCAGCGTCGGCTCGTCGACGACCTGCTCCCGGCGGAGGAAGTCGATCTCCTCCTCGCCGAACCGGAAGTCCGCCAGCTCCTCGAGCGCCCGCCCGACACCGGCCACCACGCCGTAGCGCCGGCCCTCCGGCAGGCGCCGTGGGAACAGCTCGAAGACCGATCGGCGCTCGGCGGTCCCGGCGGCCAGCGCGGCCTGCAGCATCGTCAGCTCGTAGTGGTCGGTGAGCAGGGCGGTCGACGTCACTTCTGCAGGCTACGGTTGGCAACATGTCAGCTCCCAGTCCCGTCGAGCTCGACGAACCGGTGACCGATGACCTGACCCAGCTGTCCACGCCCTGGGTGACGATCGTGTGGAACGACCCGGTGAACCTGATGTCCTACGTGACGTTCGTGTTCACGAACTACTTCGGCTACCCCCGCGAGAAGGCCGAGAAGCTGATGCTCGAGGTGCACAACGACGGCCGGTCGGTCGTCTCCACCGGCAGCCGCGAGGAGATGGAGCGCGACGTGCAGGCGATGCACGAGTACGGCCTGTGGGCGACCATGCAGAAGGCCGACGCCCCGTGAGCGGTTTTACGCGCCACCGGAAGTCCGGGGCGGCGGTGACGACGTTCACCGCGTTCGAGGCCGACCTGCTCCGCTCGCTGGCGGCCCAGCTGATCGAGCTGCTCCGCAACGAGTCCGCGACCGAGGACATCGCTTCGGACTCGCTGGAGGACCTGCTCGACTTCACCGGCCCGACCCGAGAGCCCGAGGATCCCGTGCTCGCGCGGCTGTTCCCGACGGCGTACCCGGAGGACGAGGAGGCCGCCGCGGAGTTCCGCCGCTACACCGAGGCAGACCTGCGCAACGGCAAGGCGGCCGGGGCTGCGACCGTGATCGACACCCTCGAGGAGGCCGGTCTGCCGGTCGAGCCGGAGGACGGCCTGTTCATCGACATCGAGCTCGACCAGCCGACGGCGCTGACCTGGATGCGCTCGTTCACCGACATGCGACTGGCGATCGCGACCCGGCTCGGCATCGAGGACGGCGACGAGGAGATCTGGTACTCCCTGCCCGACGACGACCCCCGGGCCCAGGTGCACGACATCTACGACTGGGTCGGCTACCTCCAGGAGACCCTGGTCCAGGCCGTGTCCCGCTGACTGGGCCGCGAGCGGCTCGCCGAGCGTCCTCACCTACGCTTGTCCACGTGCTGAGACTCGACCGCGCCCTGTACGAGGCGATCGTCGCGCACGCCAAGCGGGACCACCCCGACGAGGCCTGCGGGATCGTCGCGGGCGCCGAGGGCTCCGACGTACCGAGCCGGCACGTGGCGATGGTCAACGCCGCCGGCTCCCCGACCTTCTACGAGTTCGACTCCACCGAGCTGCTCGCGCTGTACAAGGAGATGTGGGCCAAGGACGAGGAGCCGGTGGTGATCTACCACTCGCACACCGCGACCGAGGCCTACCCCAGCCGCACCGACATCGGCCTGGCGAACGAGCCGGGCGCGCACTACGTGCTCGTCTCGACCCGCGAGCACGGGAATAGCGACGGTCCGGTGGAGTTCAGGTCCTACAGGATCATCGACGGCACGGTGACGGAAGAAGAGGTCCAGGTCACCGACGAGCCGGGCGAAGACCACCACACCCAGACCGCAAGCGCTTAGGAGCACCATGGCCATCGAGGTCCGGATCCCCACGATCCTGCGCACGTACACCGGCGGCGAGAAGGCCGTCGACGCGACCGGCGACACGCTCGCGGCGCTGATCGACGACCTGGAGGCCAGCCACCCGGGCCTCAAGGACCGGCTCCTGGACGCCAAGGAGGACGGGCAGAGCGACCTCCGTCGGTTCGTCAACGTGTACGTCAACGACGAGGACGTCCGGTTCACCGGTGGCCTGGAGACCACGCTGAACGACGGCGACCAGGTCGTGGTGCTCCCCGCGGTGGCGGGCGGATAGGTGCGCTTCGACAGCCTGCTCGACACGGTCGGGGGGACCCCGCTGGTCGGGCTGCCCCGGCTCTCACCCTCCCCGGACGTGCGGCTCTGGGCCAAGCTCGAGGACCAGAATCCCACCGGGTCGATCAAGGACCGTGCCGCACTCCGGATGATCGTGGAGGCGGAGAAGGACGGCACGCTCCGACCCGGCTGCACGATCCTCGAACCCACCTCCGGCAACACCGGGATCTCGCTGGCCATGGCCGCGAAGCTGCGCGGCTACCGCCTCGTCTGCGTGATGCCCGAGAACACCTCCGAGGAGCGCCGCGTCCTGCTGCGGATGTGGGGGGCCGAGATCATCTCCAGCCCGGCCGCGGGCGGCTCCAACGAAGCCGTCCGGGTGGCGAAGCAGGTCGCGGCCGAGCACCCCGACTGGGTGATGCTCTACCAGTACGGCAACCCGGCCAACGCGCTCGCGCACTACGAGGGCACCGCGCCCGAGATCCACGCCGACCTCCCCGGCGTGACCCACTTCGTGGCGGGCCTCGGCACGACCGGGACGCTGATGGGTGCCGGCCGGTACTTCCGCGAGCACGCGCCGCACGTGCGGATCGTCGCCGCGGAGCCGCGCTACGGCGAGCTGGTCTACGGGCTGCGCAACCTCGACGAGGGCTTCGTCCCCGAGCTGTACGACGCCACGCTGATCGACTCGCGCTTCTCGGTCGGCCCCCGGGACGCCGTACGCCGGGTCCGCGAGCTGATCGAGGCCGAGGGCATCTTCGCCGGCATCTCGACGGGCGCGATCCTGCACGCCGCACTGGCCCAGGCCGCGAAGTGCGTCCGTGAGGGCGAGCGTGCTGACATCGCGTTCGTCGTCGCCGACGGCGGCTGGAAGTACCTCTCCACCGGCGCCTACGAGGGCACGATCGACGAGGCCGAGGAGCGCCTCGAGGGTCAGCTCTGGGCCTGACATGAGCACCCTGCACATCGTCCTGTCGCTCGGCTGCGCGCTCGTGCTCGTCCAGCTGATCGTGCTCATGGTGCGCGACCGGCTGCCCGGCCGGATCACCTATGCGCTGCTCGCTCTCCTCGAGCTCGGACTCGTCGTCCAGCTGGTCGTCGGGCTCGCGATGGTGTTCGACGACCACCGCGGGGTGTCGGTCCCGACCTACGTCGGCTACCTCGTCGGGGCCCTCGTGATCCTGCCGCTCGCCGCCGGCTGGTCGTGGGCCGAGCGGACCCGGAGCGGCACCGGGGTGCTCCTCGTCGGCGTGGTCCTGCTGCCGGTGCTCTTCCTGCGTCTCCACGACATCTGGTCGACCCATGTCTGAGCCGTCGACGACCCGGCGGTCGACCGGTGCCGGGTTCGGCCGGATCCTGGTCTTCGTCTACGGCGTCTTCGCGCTCAGCGCAACCGGCCGGTCCAGCGTCCAGCTGCTCACCAAGGCCTCGGAGGCGCCGGTTCCCTACGCGCTCTCGGCCTTCGCGGCAGTGGTCTACATCGTGGCGACCTGGGCGCTCGCGACCGACCGGCGCAGCGTCGCCCTGGTGGCCGTGGGCATCGAGCTGGTCGGAGTCGTGACCGTCGGCGCGGCCAGCATCGTGTGGTCCGAGCACTTCGCCGACGCGACCGTGTGGTCCGACTTCGGCAACGGCTACGGCTACGTCCCGCTGGTCCTTCCCGTCGTCGGGCTCTGGTGGATCCTCCGCGGGTCGCGTTGATGACGTCCACCGAGGTCACGTCGGCCGGCAGGGCGGCCGACGGCACCGCGGGCGCCCGTCACGTCGCCCTGGCGATCACCGTGCTGGCGCTCGGTGGCTTCGCGATCGGGACGACCGAGTTCGTGACGATGGGCCTGCTCCCCGAGATCGCCCGCGGCATCCACGAGTCGATCCCGACGACCGGGCACGTGATCACGGCGTACGCGTTCGGCGTCGTGGTCGGCGCGCCGGTGATCGTCTCGCTCGGAGCGCGCCTGCCTCGGCGGGAGCTCGTCGTCGCGCTCGTGCTCGCCGTCGGCCTCGGCAACGCCGCCACGGCGCTGGCCCACGGGTACTGGCAGATGATGGCCGCCCGGTTCGTCGCCGGCCTGCCGCACGGCGCCTACTTCGGCGTCGCCTCGCTGATCGCGGCGTCGCTCGTCTCGCCGGAGCGCAAGGGCCGCGCCGTCAGCGGTGTGATGCTGGGGCTGTCGGTCGCGACCGTGGTCGGCGTGCCGGCGAGCACGTGGCTGGGCCAGGACCTCGGCTGGCGGAGTGCCTACTGGACCGTCCTCGCGATCACCCTCCTCACCGGCGTGCTCCTGCTCTTCGCGGTGCCGCACACGCCCGGCAACCGGGACGCGACGGTCGTCGCGGAGCTGCAGGCGCTGAGGAAGCCGCAGGTCCTGTACGCCGTCACCGCCGGGATGGTCGGCTTCGGTGGCCTCTTCGCGATGTACAGCTACGTCGCCCCGCTGGTCACGCACGAGGCCGGGCTGGCCCGGTCGGCGATCCCGTGGTTCCTGCTCGCGTTCGGGATCGGCTCGGTCTTCGGGTCGTGGCTGGCCGGCCGGCTGGCCGACTGGGACGTCGAGCGTGCGCTCGTCGGCGGGTTCGTGTGCGTCGCGGCGGCGCTGGTGCTGATCTGGTTGGCGGGCGGCGTACCGGCGGCGTTGTGGGTCCTGGTCCTGCTCGTCGGCGTGCTCGGCTCGGTGCTCGCGATCAACCTCCAGCTCCGCCTCATGCACGTCGCCGGCGACGCGCAGATGCTGGGAGCCGCGCTGAACCACTCGGCGCTCAACGTGGCGAACGGGCTCGGTGCGTGGCTGGGCTCCATTGCGATCGCGACCGGCCACGGCTACCGCGCCCCGAGCCTGGTCGGAGCGGGCCTGGCCGTCGTCGGGCTCGTCGTCTTCCTCGCCGCGCTGCGCGCGCAGCGCGCGACGTCCCCGGCGTGATCTGGGTCGCCATTCCACCGTTGGGCGCGGCAGGCAACTAGCCTTGCTCCGTGGCGGACGCACCCATTGGGATCTTCGACTCGGGCTTCGGTGGCCTCACCGTCGCTCGTGCGGTCATCGACCAGCTGCCGCACGAGTCGGTGCTCTACCTCGGTGACACCGCCCGCCAGCCCTACGGCCAGAAGCCGATCGGTGAGGTCCGCGAGTACGCCCTCGAGTGCCTGGACCACCTCGTCGACCAGGGCGTGAAGATGATCGTGATCGCGTGCAACTCGGCGAGTGCAGCGATGCTGCGCGACGCCCGCGAGCGGTACGACGTACCGGTGGTCGAGGTGATCCTGCCCGCCACCCG
>JAEKKP010000009.1 GCA_019510315.1 Propionibacteriales bacterium | reverse complement strand
GTGGTGACCTTGCCGGCGGCGTCGAAGTTCACCGTGGCCGTGCCGGTCGCGGTGCAGTAGGTGAACTGCCGGTCCAGGCGACGGTCCGGCTGGCCGGCGCGCTGCAGCACCGTCCACCAGTCGGTGCCGGCCGGAAGGCTCGTGTGGAAGAACGACGTCGGCTTGACCGACGAGGGGTTGGTGCAGGCGTTCGGCACCACGCCGTACGCCCGCTCCCACATCTGCAGGTAGGACTCCGACCCGCGGGCCAGGTCCTCGACGATGTCGTCGCCGGCCAGCTTGCGGAGGTCCTCGATCCAGTCGGCGTAGAGGCCGTAGTGGGCGACGCCGTCCTTGTTGATGTCGAAGGTGCGCTGGCCGCTGACCTGCTGGTCGACCTGCACGCCGCCGAGGCCGGTGAACGGGTAGGTGACCGGGTTGCTCGCGGCGTCGGGGCGCGGGTTGCCCTGTGCGCCGAGGCCGTTGATGTCCGCGCCGTAGCCGAAGCCCCAGTACGTCGCCGGGTTGGCCCACCCCAGGTGCCGCTTCCACTTGTCCACGAAGCCGGTGCTGTCGCCGGCGTACGGCGTGATGAACCCGCCCTCGCCGTAGATGCGCGGGTAGGCGTCCGGCGTCGACCACGAGTGGCTCGAGACGACGCCCTGGTAGTGCATCGCGTCGATCAGGTCGAGCGACTGCTGGCGGGCCTTCACGCTCATGTGGTCGGGATCGAAGATCATGTGGCGCGCCGCCATGCCCTTGATCGTCACCGCGCCGAGGTCGCTGAGGCCGAGCTTGTTGCAGTGGTGCTTGGCCGGGTAGATCGGGATCTGCGGGATGACGTTGTAGATGTTCGACGGCAGCACCTTGAGCAGTGCGCCGAACAGCGCGTCCTGCGAGGGGATCGGCGCCGAGTTGTCCTGGTCCTTGTCGTGGATCTCGGGGTCGTTGGGATCGCAGGTCTGCATCCGCCACGGCGAGCCGGTCTCGAGGGTGTTGGCGGCGTTGACGAGGTAGCCGGTGCTGCCCTCGTCACCCGCGACGCCGGCAAGCGCGTTGTCGAACTTGTTGACCAGCTCCATCTGGGTGACGCCCATGTCGCGGACCTGGTCGAGCTGCTTGAGGATCGAGGCCTGGGTGCAGGACGGGATGCCGAGGCGGACGTGGCAGCCGAAGAGCACCGACGTCTCGATGCCCATGACGACCGCGAGCTTGCCGGCGTTGATCACCTCGCGCGCCTGTTCCGGGTCGGTGACGATGCGGTACCAGCCCATGCCGGGGCCGCCGTGCTGGGCGTCGACGTAGTTCTCCAGCTTGTGCATGTCCTCGGCCTGGAGCTTCACCGACTTCATGTCGTCGCAGGAGTTGCGCTTGTGTGGGTAGAGCATGCAGAGCTGGTTGTTCTCGACCAGCAGGTTGACCATGATCCGCTGGCCGGCGAGCCAGGAGCGCTCGATCCACTTGTAGTAGGTGCCTTCGTGGGTCAGTGCGTCGGGCGCGGGCCAGTCCTTGAACGTCGGCCAGCCGACCGGGTCGGCGCTGACCTTGCCCGACAGGAAGCTCTCGACGGCCGTCCCGAGGACGGCGTCGGCGCCCTGACAACCCGCGAGCGCAGCCGGGGCGCCCCACGGCGACCACGGTCGGCCGCAGTGGAAGTCGCCACCGATGAACTCGAAGGCCATCCCGTGCATGTGGGCGTCGACGTACCCGCGCGTCTCCTGGAACCCGCTCACGCCGGCGGACGGCTCACCGTCGACGTTCGTGGAGACCTCGGGGAACGGCGTGCAGCCCGTTGTCCGGCGCGGAGTGAACTGCGTGGCCGCGCCGGGCACGTTCACCCACACCGCGGTCTGGGTCGCGGACACCGCGAGGTAGCCGTGGCCCGGGAGGTACAGCCGGAACTGACCGGGCGCGGCCTGGGTGACGGTCCAGTTCGTGGCCTCGCCCGGCTGACCTGCGTAGCCGATCCGGGCGAGGACGCCGACCTTGCCGAGGAACTTCTGGTCCGGGCTGTAGAGCAGGTAGCGGCCGAGCTCGGTCGGCTTGAAGTACAGCGGGGTCGCGCCGGACAGGTCGGCCGCCGTGAACGACGTACCGGTCAGCCAGCGGTGGCTGAGGGTCGACTGCAGTCCGTAGCAGGCGTTGAAGAGGTTGTAGCGGTCGGTCGGGACCGCCGGCTGGGGCGGGTCGACCGGCGCGTGGGTGAGCGGCGGGTCGACCTGGTCGCGCTGCTCCGCGGCCGATCGGGCGTTGGCCGCAGCCTGCTCCGGCGTCGTCGGGTCGGTGGTGTCACCGTCGGCCTCGGCGGCGGTCACCCGCGTGACGGAGTTCTTCGTGGCCGGGTTGTTGTGGTCGTGCGTCGGCGTTCCCGGGAGGTGCGTGTGGGAGCCGTCGGCGTTGTAGACGATCCGGTCGGCCTTGGGTCCCGAGCGCGCGGCGACCTTGTTGGCGGCGGCCGCGGTGTAGGCCTTCTTGAGCGCGTCGGCTCCTGGCGTCGTGCCGGTCGAGGTGCTGTGGGCGTTGAGCGTCAGGGTCGCGGCGACGACCGCGAACGAGACCCAGACCGCAAGGGCGAGACGGACGTTCGGGCGCATGGTGAGTCCTCGGCTGGCCAGGGATGGTCGCTTCACATTGACTGCTCAACGACTCCTGCCCGGCAGGGTCACGTCACCGGGGCGCCCTCACCGTCCGCGGACCCGACGGCTCAGGGCGGACGCCGTTGCGCGCACGGCGTCGCCGATCGCGGCCGCGTCGGCGCCCGAGTCGACGGGGTAGGTGACGGCCACGCCGGCGAGCGGGAGGTCGTTGTGGTCCAGCACGCAGGCAGCGATCGAGGCGAAGCCGGGAGTGATCTCACCGTCCTCGGTGGCCACTCCGCGCTGGCGGGTCTCGGCCAGGATCACGCGCAGCGCACTGAGCGAGGTCGGTCCGACGCCGTGGCGCTGCACGAACGACTGCCGGTCGGGGTAGAGCGCGCGCACCTGCGCCGTCGGCAGCGCCGACAGGATCGCCCGCCCGCTCGCCGTCAGGTGGGCAGGAAGCCGGACGCCGACCTCCGTGACCAGCGGCGGCCGTCCGGGCGCTCGCTCCTCGATCACGTAGAGCACGTCGCGACCGTGCGGCACCGCGAGGTGCGCCGACTCGCCGGTGCGATCGGTCAGCGCCGCGAGGTGCCGCCGGGCGAGCCGCTGCAGCGGCGCCTGTCGCGAGTACCCGCTGCCGACCTCGAACGCGGCGACACCGAGCCCGTAGCGCCGGTCGTCGGGCAGGTGCGTGACGAAGCCCTCCTCGGCCATCGCGGCCATCAGGTGGTACGCCGTGGACCGGGGCAGGTTGCACGCGCGCATGATCCGGTCGAGCGGTACGGGATCGGGCTGGCTGGCGAGGAACTTCAGCACCCGCATCGCCTTGGTCGCCGCCGGCACCTGACCCATGGGGTCAACCTAGCGGCGTCTGGGATCCGAGACCATCGACTCGTCGGCGGTGGCTGCCATGCTCGCGACATGGAGGAGTACGACTTCGTCGCCGAGCTCTGGCGATGGGAAGCACAGACGACCTCGTCGTGGTTCTTCGTCACCCTGCCTGCCGATCTCGCAGCTGATCTGCGCGTGGAGGCCGGGCCGCCGCGCGGGTTCGGCAGTGTGCGGGTCGAGGCGACCATCGGCGGCTCGACCTGGCGCACGTCGGTCTTCCCGGAGAGCGGCGGCGGCTCGTTCGTGCTGCCGATCAAGAAGGCGGTGCGGGTGGCTGAAGGCATCGACGACGGTGACTCGTGTGCGGTAGTGCTGCGGCTCGTCGACTCCGGTGGTTGAGCCTGTCGAAACCCTCAGTCCTCGAACGCCGCCTCGTCGCGCGGCACGAGGCCGATCGCCACCGCCGGGCCAAGTGCGGTCAGTGCGAAGGCGACCGGATATCCCCAGTGCGTGATCGCCGCGCCGGCGAGAGGTGCGGCCGCGGACGCCGTCAGGAACTGCGCCGTGTTCTGCACACCGAGCGCCCGGCCCGACCAGAAGGGTCCGGCGCGCTCGGCCACGGCCGTGAACGCCAGGCCGTTGTCGGCAACCGTGACGGTCGTGGCGACGACGAGGAGCACCACGGCGATGCCCCAGCCCTCGCCGGCCGCGCCGCCGAGGAGCGCCATCGTGGCGCCGGCGGCCACCGCCACCCAGCGCAGCGGGACCATCCGGCTGCCGACGAGGTCGGAGAGGTGGCCGACGGTGATCCGGCCGGCGGCGCCGATGACCTGGCTCAGGGCGATCAGTGTGCCCGCCGCTCCTGCGCTCCAGCCGCGCGCGTCGACCAGCCACACCAGGCCGAAGGTCCAGACGGCGAACTGCGGGATCACCAGGAGCACCGAGACCCCGTGCACCCGCCACAGGAAGCTCTCGCCGTAGGGGCTCGGGGTCGCGGTCAGGCTGCGCGCCGGTCGCGGTGGGTCGAGCACGACAGCCAGGACGGCGACCAGGGCGACCAGGCTGGCGATCGCGGGCACGAGAAGGGCCGCGGAGACGCCGTGTTGCTCGGCGACGACGGCGATGGAGATCGCCGCGACGCCGACGCCGAGCGGCTGCGCCATCTGCCGGATGCCCATCGCGAGGCCACGGCGGTGGGCGGGGAACCAGCCGATCACGACCCGGCCGCTGGCCGAGGACGTGGAGGCGCCGAACGCTCCGGCGACGAACAGCGCGGCGGCCAGGGACACGGTGCCGTCCATCCGGGTGGCCACGAGTCCGGCCAGCGCCGTACCGGCCAGGCCGACCGCGAGGACCAGTCGCTCACCGAGCATGTCGACGGCGTAGCCCCAGGCGATCAGGGTCAGCATCACGCCGATGCTGGGGGCGGCGGCCACGATGCTGGCCTGGACCAGCGTCAGTCCTTCGCGCTCGTGCAGCGTCGGGATCAGGAAGGCCGGTCCGTTGATGGTGATCGCCGAGGTGCCCTGCGCGAGCACCCCCACCGCGAGCATCGCCCACCGGCGTGCGGTCCCGACGGAGCTCGGGTCGACGGCGGTGGACATGGCGCCACGCTAGGTCCGCGCCCGTCGGCGGGTCGCAGGATTTCTCGACGGGTGGTCGTGAGATGGGTCTCGTCCAGGTCTCGGATGTGAGACGCCTCGGGAGGGCGCGGTCTGGCCCGGGCGACCGGGCGGGGATTACATGGACGCATGACCATCCAGACTTCCGCGCCCATCGCCGTCGGCGTCGGGCCGCTGGCCTTCGAGGACGTCGTGGCGGTCGCGCGCGGGGGTGCCGCAGTCGCGCTGACGCAGGAGGCACGCGCGGCGATCGAGCGCGCACGAGCCGTCGTCGACAGGCTTGCCGAGGAGCCGACGCCGGCGTACGGGATCTCGACCGGCTTCGGCGCCCTCGCCACCCGGCACATTCCCCCGGAGATGCGCGCCCAGCTGCAGCGGTCGCTGGTCCGTTCGCACGCGGCCGGCTCCGGGCCCGAGGTCGAGCGCGAGGTCGTCCGTGGACTGATGCTGTTGCGGCTCTCGACGCTGGCGACCGGCCACACTGGCATCAGGCTGGAGACCGCCGAGCTGATGGCCGCGCTGCTGAGCGAAGGCATCACGCCCGTCGTGCACGAGTACGGCTCGCTCGGGTGCTCCGGAGACCTGGCGCCGCTGGCGCACTGCGCGCTGGCGCTGATGGGGGAGGGCGAGGTGCGCGACGGCGGTGGGGTGCTCATGCCCGCGGCCGACGCGCTGGCGGCGGTGGGCCTGAAACCCGTGGAGCTCGCCGCGAAGGAAGGGCTCGCGCTGATCAACGGCACCGACGGGATGCTCGGCATGCTGGTGATCGCGCTGACCGACCTGCGCATGCTCCTGCGGACGGCGGACGTCGCAGCCGCGATGAGCGTCGAGGCGCAGATGGGCACCGAGCGCGTGTTCGCGCCCGAGCTCCAGGCGCTGCGCCCGCAGGTCGGTCAGGCTCTGTCGGCAGCGAACCTGGTCACGCTGCTCGCTGGATCGGGAGTCATGGCCAGCCACCGCGACGACATGTTCCACCGGGTGCAGGACGCCTACTCACTGCGTTGCTCGCCGCAGGTGCACGGTGCCGCGCGCGACACCGTCGAGCACGCAGCGACCGTGGCGGAGCGCGAGCTCCGCAGTGCCGTCGACAACCCGGTCGTCGTGGGTGACGAGGTCCGCAGCAACGGCAACTTCCACGGTGCACCCGTCGCCTACGTGCTCGACTTCGCTGCGATCGTCGCCGCCGACGTCGCGTCGATCAGCGAGCGGCGTACCGACCGGTTCCTCGACAAGGCGCGCAACCACGACCTGCCGCCGTTCCTCGCCGACGATCCCGGCGTCGACAGCGGCCTCATGATCGTGCAGTACACGCAAGCGGCGATCGTCTCGGAGATGAAGCGGCTGGCGGTCCCGGCAAGCGTCGACTCGATCCCGTCGTCGGCGATGCAGGAGGACCACGTCTCGATGGGCTGGTCGGCCGCGCGCAAGCTGCGTCGCTCGGTCGACGGGCTGACCCGGGTGCTGGCGATCGAGGTCCTCACGGCCGCGAGGGCGCTGGACCTCCGGGTTTCGACAGGCTCAACCACCGGGGTGTCGCCGTCACCAGCGACTGGAGCCGTGGTCCGGCTGTTGCGCGAGTCCGGCATCGAAGGTCCCGGACCCGACCGGCACCTGTCGCCCGAGATCGAGAAGGCCGTGGAGCTCGTCCGGAGCGGCGCGGTCGTCGCCGCCGTCGAAGATGTGATCGGAGAACTGCAATGAATACAACGGTCCCTGAGCCTGTCGAAGGGTCGACAGGCTCAACCACCGGGCGGGGACCCATCCACGCTGCCCGCGGCACCGCGCTGACCGCGCGGTCGTGGCAGACCGAGGCGCCGCTGCGGATGCTGATGAACAACCTCGACCCCGAGGTCGCGGAGCGGCCTGAGGACCTGGTCGTCTAGTCTTCCGCACCCACGAGTGGGCGCCGCGGGTCCTGATCGCGAACTCCAACCTCGTCGGCGACTGGGCCAACTGGGAGGAGTTCCGTCGCCTCGAGGAGCTCGGGCTGACGATGTACGGCCAGATGACGGCCGGGTCATGGATCTACATCGGCACCCAGGGGATCCTGCAGGGGACGTTCGAGACCTTTGCGGCGGTCGCCGACAAGCGGTTCTCCGGAACGCTCGCGGGCACCATCACGCTCACGGCCGGCCTTGGCGGCATGGGCGGTGCCCAGCCCCTGGCCGTGACGATGAACGACGGCGTCGCGATCTGCATCGACGTCGACCAGTCCCGGATCACCCGGCGGATCGAGCACCGCTACCTCGACGTACAGGCCGACTCGCTCGAGGACGCCCTCGCACGCGCGGTCGAGGCGCGCGACGCACGGAGGCCGCTGTCGATCGGTGTCCTCGGCAACGCGGCCGACCTCGTCCCACAGCTGCTCGAGATGGGCGCGCCGATCGACATCGTCACCGACCAGACCTCGGCGCACGA
>JAEKKP010000161.1 GCA_019510315.1 Propionibacteriales bacterium | reverse complement strand
AGCGGTACCGCAACATCCGGGTGGAGCCGACCGAGGAGGCCCGCGCCGCGGCGTACTCCGTCACCGGCTACGACTCCTACGGCAGCTACGACTTCGGGTCGCCGACCGGCCAGACCGTGGCCCTGGACGACTTCGACTTTGGTTCGTACCAGAACTGAGCTTGCGAAGTTCTGGTGTAAGAACCAGGTTGAGGAGACGGAAGCCCCGCGAGCGTGCTCGCGGGGCTTCCGGCGTCTCGAAACCAGGCGACATGTCCGACGCACAGCGACTGAGCGGCGACCAGATCGTCGCGATGGGCCTCGACGACTGGCGCTCGATGCACGAGACGCTGCAGGCGCGGTTCCGCACGGGTGACTTCGCGACCGGCCTGCGGCTCGTCGAGGCGATCGGCGCGGCCGCCGAGGAGATGGGTCACCACCCCGATCTCGACCTGCGCCCCACGCACCTCAACATCCGGCTGATCAGCCCCGACGCCGGCGGGAAGACCGAGCGCGACGTCGAGCTCGCCCGCCGGATCAGCGCGCTCGCCGCCGACGTGGGGGCGGTGGCCGAGCCGGTCGCGGTCGCCCGGGTCGAGATCGGGCTGGACACCTGGGACGCCGACGAGATCCGTCCCTTCTGGACGGCCGTGCTCGGGCTGCAGGTCCATCCGCGGTTCGCCGACGACCTCCGGGACCCGGACGGTGACCTCCCGACCCTGTGGTTCCAGCACACCGACCCCCACGAGACGCCCCGGCAGCGGTTCCACCTCGACATCCGGGTGCCGCCGGAGGTCGCCGGGCCGCGCATCGAGGCGGCTCTCGCCGCCGGCGGCACGCTGGTCTCCGACGAGCGGGCCCCGACCTTCACCGTGCTCGCCGATCCGCAGGGCAACAAGGTGTGCGTCTGCACCCACGTCGGGCGGCGTGACTGATCCACGGCGGCCGGGCCGTCGCTGGCCGCCTCGTCGTGCCTGAGACAATGGACGGGTGACCTCCGCCGCCCCTGCCCGCACCGACGTGCTCGTCGTCGGAGCCGGTCCAGCGGGCTCCGCCGCCGCGGCCTGGGCCGCCAGGAGCGGCCGCGACACCGTGCTGGTGGACGCCGCGGTGTTCCCGCGCGACAAGACCTGCGGTGACGGGCTGACCCCGCGGGCGATCGCCGAGCTCGACCGGCTCGGCCTGGACGACTGGGTCCGGGCGCACACGGTCAACCACGGACTCCGCGCCCACGGGTTCGGCCAGACACTGCTGCTGCCCTGGCCCGGTGGGTCGCTGCCGGCGTACGGCTCGGCCGTGGCCCGCACGGAGCTCGACGACCACCTCCGCACCACTGCGCTGAAGTCCGGGGCGATCGGCATCGACGGAGCCAGGGCGGTCGACGTCACGCTCGACGGCGGCCGGGTCGCCTCGGTGACCTTCCAGAGCGGCGGTGAGTCCTTCGAGCTCGGCTGCCAACGCCTCGTGGTCGCCGACGGCGTGCGCTCGCCGTTGGGCAAGCTGCTCGGTCGCACCTGGCACCGCGACACGGTCTACGGCGTCGCCGGCCGTTCGTACGTCGACTCGACGATGTCCGACGACCCCTGGATCAGCTCCCACCTCGAGCTGCGCGGCGAGGACGGCGAGGTGCTCTCGGGCTACGGCTGGATCTTCCCGCTGGGCGACGGGTCGGTGAACATCGGCGTCGGCACGCTCGCCACCTCACGGCGGCCCGCCGAGGTCGCGCTGCGCCCCCTGATGCGGCACTACGCGGAGCAGCGTCGCGAGGACTTCGGACTCTCCGGCGACCTGCGGATGCCCACCTCGGCGATGCTCCCGATGGGTGGTGCCGTGTCGCACGTCGCCGGCCCGAACTGGGCGCTGATCGGCGACGCCGCCGCCTGCGTGAACCCTCTCAACGGCGAGGGCATCGACTACGGCCTGGAGACCGGGCGACTCGTCGCGGACGTGCTCGACGAGGACCTGGGCACCGCGTGGCCGGCGATCCTGCGGGAGCACTACGGCGAGACCTTCTCGATCGCTCGCCGGCTGGCCGGCCTGGTCACCGTGCCGCGCCTGCTGCCGGCGCTGGGGCCGGCCGGGATGCGGTCCGACTGGCTGATGACGCTCGCGCTCCGCTGGATGGGCAACCTCGTCACCGACGAGGACCGTGACCGGGCCGCCCGGATCTGGCGCTGGGCCGGCCGCCGCTCCGTGCGCCTCGACGCGCGGCCGCCGTTCAGCTGAGCCGCCCGGTCACGGCTGTGACTCGGGCCGCGCCACCAGGGCGCGACGCCTCCGCTCCAGCCAGCCGATCGGATCGACGGCGACATTGAGGGTGCGGGCAACCGGCGGAGCAGCGAGGACGAGGGCCAGCACGATCGCTGACACCGTGGTGACGACGAACGACCAGACGATGTGGCGGTCGGCCCAGTCGGGGAAGCCCTCGTACTGGGCGGACAGCACGAAGAACCCGTGGAACAGGTAGACCACGAGCGTCGCGGCTCCGAGTGTCGAGAACCAGCTCCGCGCGCGCGGGACCAGCGCGAAGCACGACGCGGCCCCGACGAGCCCGATGCACAGCAGCATGGCGCGGATCCCGATCGCCTTGAGGTCGCTGGTCTCCAGGGCGTCGTACCGGGAGCGGTAGTAGTACCACTCGGTCGGCATCCAGTCGTTGAGCCACCACGTCACTGCGCCGACCGCCGCGACGCCGACGATGCCGGCCACCGCAGCTCGCCGGGAGCGCACCCAGCCCCACTCCCGGTCCGACAGGGTCAGGCCGAGCACGAAGAACGGCAGCAGGCCGAGGATCCGGGCGAGGTCGAGGATGTTGCCCGCCGCGAGGCCGGCGAGCAGGCTGATCACCAGGGCGACCACGAGCGCTGTTGCCTTCGGAAGCCCGAGGAACACCGGTGCCATCAGCCGCCAGAAGAAGAGCGCGGAGAGGTACCACATCGGCCAGTGCGGATCAGCGAACAGCTGGTCGAGCTGGATCCCGCCGACCTGGTAGCGGAACCAGGCCAGCGCCGCCTCGAAGATCAGGTACGGCACGGCGACCGTGCGGACCAGCGCCCAGAGCTTGGGAGGAGTCCACGCGAAGGAGCGGGAGAGGTAGCCGGTGATGGTGACGAACGCCGGGATGTGCCACGCGTAGAGGAAGTCGTAGGTCCACCGGTTCCAGGTGTCCTGCGGCAACAACGTCCAGGAGTGCCCGATGACCACGAGCGTCACGAGCGTCATCTTGATGTTGTCGAACCACGGGTCCCGGGCGGCCATCGCGCTCACCCTAACGAGGTACCCCGTCGTCGCTACAGTCAGGCGCATGTCGACGGAAGACCAGGCGCCGGTACGACGCCAGCGGGTCGCGGCGTACGCCGTGATCATCCGCGACGACCACGTGCTGCTCTCGCGGCTCGCCCCGTACCTCGCCCCGACCGAGCGCTGGACGTTGCCCGGCGGTGGCATCGAGTTCGGCGAGCACCCGCGCGACGCCGTCGTCCGTGAGGTCCACGAGGAGACCGGACTGGATGCCCGGGTCGGCGAGCAGGCGTGGATCGACTCGGCCCTGATCGCCGGCGCCGCCGGTCAGCGGCACGCCGTCCGCATCGTCTACGACGGGTGGGTCGGTCCCGATGCCCCGGAGCCGAGGGTTGTCGAGACCGACGGCTCGACCGTCGATGCACGCTGGCACCGCCTCGACGACGTGCTGTCCGGTCGGGTGCCGGTGGTGCAGCTGGTGACGGACGCCCTCGCGGCGCACCTTCCGGCGAAGCGCCAGCGGCTCGCCGTCAAGGCCCTGATCCGCCGCGGGGACCAGGTCCTGCTCGCCCGGCTGTCCGCGCAGGCAGTGGAGACAGGGCGGTGGACCCTGCCCGGGGGAGGCGTCGACCACGGCGAGTCTCCGGAGACGGCGCTGGTGCGTGAGGTCGCGGAAGAGGCCGGACTCACGCCCACGGTCAGGTCCCTGCTCGGCGTGCACGACGCGCACCTCACCGGCAACGCCCCGGACGGGCGCCTCGAGGACTTCCACGCCGTCAACCTCGTCTACGACGCCGTGGTGCCGCCGGACCTGGAGCCGGAGGTCCGCGAGGTCGACGGCACCACCGACGCGGTCCGCTGGGTGGCCGTGGCGGACATCACTGACGGCGTCTTGCCGGTCACCGACCTCGTCCGCTTCGCCCTCGCGCTGGACTGATCGAGGACGCGTCAGCGGACTCGATCGTTGGTGGTCGAGCAGCGAGTTCGGCTGAGGAACGAAGCCGAATCCGAGCGTGTCGAGACCTGGTGAGGTCGCGTGAGGACGCAACCGGCCGAGGCACTACCGTTCTTTGCATGGACCGCGAGACCGTCTTCACCTACGGCGCACCCGGCCTGAAGTTCGGCGTCGGGGCCTCGGACGAGATCGGCTTCGACCTCAGCCAGTACGACGTCCGGCGGGTCCTCGTGATCACCGACCCGGGCGTCGCGGCCACCGGTCATCCGCAGCGCGTGGCCGACCAGATGGCGCAGTTCGGCATCGAGGCTGCGGTCTACGACGGCGTCCACGTCGAGCCGACGGACGCCAGCTTCGAGGCAGCGATCGCGCATGCCCGGGAGACCGGTCCCTGGGACGCCTACGTCGCCGTGGGCGGCGGCTCGTCGATCGACACGGCCAAGGCGGTCAACCTGTTGACCAGCAACGACGGCGAGCTGATGGACTACATCAATGCTCCGGTGGGCCGGGCGCGCGCGCCGCAGCATCCCTTGAAGCCGCTCGTCGCGGTGCCGACCACGACCGGCACCGGCGCCGAGTCGACGACGATCTGCGTGCTGGACGTGCTGGCGCTGAAGGTGAAGACCGGCATCAGTCATGCGCGCCTCCGGCCCACGCTCGCGGTGGTCGACCCGGCCCTCACGCTCAGCCAGCCGGCCGGAGTGACCGCCGCCGCCGGGATGGACATCCTCTGCCACGCCCTCGAGAGCTACACCGCGCGGCCCTACACGTCGTACGACCGCAAGACGCCGGAGCAGAGGGTGCCGTACTGCGGGGCCAACCCGATCTCCGACATGTGGTCCGAGCACGCGATGACGCTGCTCTCCGGCGCCTTCCGACGTGCGGTGCGCGACGGCGACGACACCGAGGCGCGCGGCCAGATGGCGCTCGCCGCCACGATGGCCGGGCTCGGCTTCGGCAACGCCGGCGTGCACATCCCGCACGCGAACGCCTACCCGATCGCCGGCAGGGTCCGCGACTTCCACCCCGAGGGCTACCCCGCGGACGAGCCGCTCGTGCCGCACGGCATGGCCGTGTCTCTGACCGCTCCCGAGGCGTTCCGCTGGACGTTCGAGGCCGGGCCCGACCGGCACCTCAGGGCCGCCGAGCTGCTCGCGCCCGGCCACGCGTACGACGGCCCCGACGCACTGCCCGGCGTGCTGGCGGACCTCATGCGTGACATCGGCATCCCGAACGGTCTCGGGGCCGTCGGCTACAGCCAGAGCGACGTACCGGACCTCGTCGAGGGCGCCATGAAGCAGCAACGGCTGCTGGCGACCGCGCCCCGCGAAGTCACCGAGGACGACGCGGCCGCGATCCTCGAGCGGTCGGTCGAGCTGTGGTGAGCTCGCGCGACGACTGCGTGGTCGCGCTCCGGCAGGCCGGGCTCGAGGCGGACGACTCCTCTCTGGCCCGCTCGCTCTACGCCAGCGACGCCTCGCTCTACCGCATCCCACCGCACGCCGTGGTCCGGCCGCGCGATGCCGACGACGTGCTTGCCGTGCTCGCCATCGCACGCGAGTACGCCGTCCCGGTGACCATGCGCGGCGCCGGCACGTCGATCGCCGGCAACGCCGTCGGCCCCGGCATCGTCGTCGACACGGCTCGACACCTTCACCGCCTGCTCGGGATCGACGCGGAGGCACGCACGGCCACCGTGCAGCCGGGGATCGTGCACGCGAGCCTCCAGGCGGAGGCGATCGCCCAGGGCCTTCGCTTCGGCCCCGATCCCTCGACGCACACCCGCTGCACGATCGGCGGGATGATCGGCAACAACGCCTGCGGGTCGCGGGCGCTCGGCTACGGGCGGACCGTCGACAACGTCGAGCGGCTCAAGGTCGCGCTCGCCGACGGGACCACGGTGGTCCTCGGCGAAGGGACGCCTGCGGGCGGCCACGACGCGTTGACCCAGCTGCTCGCGCTCGTCGACGAGCACCTCGCCCTGGTCCGCACGGAGTTCGGGCGGTTCGGTCGCCAGGTCTCCGGCTACTCGCTCGAGCACCTGCTGCCGGAGCGCGGACGTCGGCTCGACCGGTTCCTGGTCGGCACCGAGGGGACCCTGGGCGTCGTCCTGGAGGCGACGGTGCGGCTGGTGGAGGACGCTCCGTTCCGCGCCCTGACGGTGCTCGGCTACGCCGACATGTTCGACGCCGCCGACAGCGTGCCGCTCCTGCTGCCGGGCGACGACCGCCCCGACCTCGGCCTCGCCGCCCTCGAGGGCCTCGACCACCGGATCACCGACCTCGTGCCCGGCGCGCCGGACCTCGCCGCCGGCAAGGGCTGGCTGTTCGCCGAGGTGACCGGCTCGACCGAGGCCGAGACGAGGGCGCGAGCCCAGGCGGTTGCCGCGGCGGTGGGCGTGCCGCACCGGGTGGTCACCGACCCGCTGGAGCAGGCAGCGCTGTGGCGCATCCGCGAGGACGGCGCCGGGCTCGCGGCGCGCTCGCTCTCGCGCCCCGCGCACTCCGGCTGGGAGGACGCCGCCGTGCCGCCGGAGAGGCTCGGCAGGTATCTCCGCGAGTTCGACGCGCTGCTGCGCGAGACCGGGCTCGACGGTGTGCCCTATGGCCACTTCGGCGACGGCTGCGTGCACGTCCGGATCGACTTCGAGCTCGAGGACCCCTCCGGACGCCGCCGGTTCCGCGAGTTCACCGAGGCCGGCGCCGACCTGGTCGCGTCGTACGGCGGATCGATGAGCGGTGAGCACGGCGACGGTCGCGCCCGGTCCGAGCTGCTCGGCCGGATGTACTCCGCCGACGCGCTCGCCCTGATGGGCCGGGTCAAGCAGCTCCTCGACCCGGCCGGGCTGCTCAACCCGGGCGTGCTCGTCGACCCTGAGCCGCTCGACCACTCGCTCCGGCTTGCCTCCGCTCCATCGGGGCCCATCGCCGAGCTCTTCGGTGAGGTGCACCGCTGCACGGGAGTCGGGCGGTGCGTGGCGGACAACACGGGCGTCGGCGGCGTGATGTGCCCGTCCTACGTCGCCACCCGCGCGCGCGGCCGGTCGCGGGTCCTCCAGGACGTCGCCGCCGGCCACCTTCCCGTGACCGACCCGGCGGTGGACGAGGTGCTGGACCTCTGCCTGTCCTGCAAGGGCTGCGCCAGGGACTGCCCGACCGGCGTCGACATGGCCACCTACAAGTCCAAGACCCTGCACGCGAGGTACGCCGGCAAGCGCCGGCCGCGCTCGCACTACGCACTCGGCCGGCTGCCGAAATGGGCCGCGATGACCCCACCCCGCCTGGCGAACCGGATGCTGAAGAGCAAGGCGCTGGCGGCGGTCGCGAAGCGCGCCGCAGGCATCGACCGGAGGCGCAGCCTCCCGGAGTTCAGCGCGCGATCGCTGCGGCGGTCCAGGGACCTCGCCACGGCGGAGACCACTGCCACGCCGGACGTCTGGCTGTGGGCCGACACCTTCACCGACCACTTCGGCGCCG
>JAEKKP010000097.1 GCA_019510315.1 Propionibacteriales bacterium | reverse complement strand
TTCAAGAACACCACCGTGCGCGACATCGCCGACGCGGCGGGCATCCTCTCGGGCAGCCTCTACCACCACTTCGACTCCAAGGAGGCGATGGTCGACGAGCTGCTCGACTCGTTCCAGACCGAGCTGTGGAAGCAGTACGACGAGATCGAGGCCTCCGACCTGTCGCCGCGGGCCAAGCTCGAGGCGGTCGTGCGCGCGTCGTTCGACGCGATCGACCACCACCACAGCGAGGTGGCGATCTTCCAGAACGACGCAGCGCACCTCGTCACCTTCGAGCGGTTCGCCTACCTCGGGGAGCGCAACAACAAGTTCCGCACGCTGTGGACGGGCCTGCTGGAGGCCGGCGTCGCGAGTGGCGAGCTGCGCGCCGACCTGGACGTCGAGCTGGTCTACCGCTTCCTTCGCGACACCGTGTGGGTCGCGGTGCGCTGGTACCGCCCCGGCGGCAGCCTCTCGCCGTCGGACATCGCCGACCAGTACCTCAAGATCCTCCTCGAAGGCTTGCAACCAATGAACGGAGGGCCCCATGCCTGAGGCCTACATCGTCGACGCCGTCCGGACAGCGGTCGGCAAGCGCGGCGGATCGCTGGCCGGGATGCACTCGGCCGATCTCGGCGGCCACGTGCTCGGCGCGCTGGTGCGACGTACCGGTGTCGACCCTGGCGCCGTGGACGACGTGATCATGGGCTGCTGCGACACGATCGGCTCGCAGGCCGGCGACGTCGCGCGCACGGCGTGGCTCGTCGCGGGGCTGCCCGACCACGTGCCGGGCGTGACCATCGACCGGCAGTGCGGCTCCTCCCAGCAGGCGGTGCACTTCGCGGCGCAGGGCGTGATGTCGGGCACGCAGGACCTGGTGGTCGCCGGCGGGCTGCAGAACATGTCCGCCATCCCGATCTCGGCGGCGATGCTCGTGGCCGGCCAGTACGGCTTCACCACACCGTTCGCCGAGTCGCCCGGCTGGCGCGCCCGGTACGGCGACGTCGAGGTCTCGCAGTTCAACTCCGCCGAGATGATCGCCGAGAAGTGGGGCATCAGCCGCGAGCGGATGGAGGAGTTCGCCCTCGCGTCGCACACCCGCGCGCGCATGGCCATCGCGGAGGGTCGGTTCGTCGACCAGATCGAGCCCGTGACGCTGTCCGACGGCACGGTGTTCTCCACCGACGAGTGCCCGCGGGACACGTCCATGGAGAAGATGGCCGCGCTCGAGCCGCTCGCGCCGGGCGGCCGGATCACGGCCGCCGTCGCGTCCCAGATCTGTGACGCGTCCTCGGCGATGCTGATCGCCTCGGAGCAGGCGGTGAAGGACCACGGCCTCACACCCCGGGCTCGCATCCACCACCTGTCCGTGCGCGGGGACGACCCGGTGTGGATGCTGACCGGTCCGATCCGAGCCACCCAGCACGCACTGGAGAAGACCGGGATGTCCGTCGACGACATCGACCTCTTCGAGTGCAACGAGGCGTTCGCCTCCGTCGTGCTGGCCTGGTCCGACGAGCTCGGGGTGCCGCTGGACAAGGTCAACGTCAACGGCGGCGGCATCGCGCTCGGTCACCCGATCGGCGCCACCGGCACCCGGCTGATGACCACCCTGCTCAACGAGCTCGAGCGCACCGGCGGCCGGTACGGCCTGCAGACGATGTGCGAGGGCGGCGGCCAGGCCAACGTGACGATGATCGAGCGCCTGTAGGTCCGGAGCTCGCAGAAACCCCTTCGCGCCGCGGCGTACCGGTCGGCGACACTCGGGTTCATGGAGCTCGTCGAGTTCGGTCCGGACGACGATGCACGGGTGCGTGCGTTCGTGGACCTCGCGCGCACGATCGATGCGGCCGACTGCCCGTGGGAGATGCCGCGGTCGGCGTACCGGCAGGCGATGTACATGCGGCACAGCTGGGAGGGCGAGCCGGGCCGCTGGTTCCTCGCGTACGACGGCGCCCAGCCCGTCGGCACCGCATCGATCGACGCCAGCGACTACGACAACCTCGAGATGGCATGGTTCTCCGTCCGGGTCGACCCGGCGTACCGGCGCCTCGGCCACGGCACCGCGATCCTGCGAGCGCTCGAGTCCCACGCCGCGGCGATGGGACGGCCCCTTCTCGGCGTCGACGGCTGGGACAGCGAGGCGTCGCGAGGGTTCGCCGTCGCGGCAGGCTACGACCTGAAGAGCGCCGAGATCCGACGGGTGCAGGTCGTCAAGGAGGCGCCGGAGATCCTGCCCCTCCGCGACGAGGCACTCGCGGCCGCCGGCGACTACGAGCTGATCCGGATCGAGGGCTACACGCCGGCGGAGCTGCTTCCCGGTCTCGTGGACATCACCGCGGCGATCAACGACGCGCCCTTCGACGACCTCGAGTGGGAGGAGGAGATCTACAGCCCGGAGCGCGTCGTCGCCTACGAGCGCGCCCAGATCGAGTCCGGCTTCCGCTTCCGGCGGCTCGTGGCCCGGCACCGTCCGACCGGCGAGCTCGCCGGCCACACCGTCGTGGTCGTCGACTCCGCGGACCCGGAGACCGCCGACCAGCACGACACCACCGTGGTCCGCGCCCATCGCGGCCACCGGCTCGGCCTGCTCCTGAAGACCGAGATGCTCCTCTGGCTGGCCGAGACCGAGCCCCAGATCACCCACATCCACACCAACAACGCCGAGTCGAACCGCTACATGATCGCCGTCAATGAGCGCCTGGGCTACCGACCTGTCGGCCGTCTCCTGGAGTTCCAGCGCCGGATCGGTCGAGTGGTCTGAAAGGGCCGCGCGAGTGGTCTGAAACGGCCGTTGCCTGGGCCATGTCTGCCGACTCGACGGGCCGTAGGTGCCTACTCGACCGGCCTTTGCTGACCACTCGACGGCTCGTCGATCAGGCGGTGGAGGTACGCCGCGGTGTTGGCCTGCACCGGGAGACCCCGGAAGCGACGGCTGAGGAAGCCGAACGCAGCGCCGTACGACGCGAGCGCGGCGCCGGCGTGGGTCGGGGCGTAGTTCGTCGAGAGCCGGACGTGGCCGCCCTGGCGGGTCCACCTCTCGGCGAGCGCGCGGCCGCACTCGTAGGGCACGACGTCGTCCAGACGGCTGTGCGAGACGAGCGTGTCCATCCGCGGCCAGCGGCCGTTGCCGATCAGCTGCTCGGCAACGATCGTCGCGAACGGCTCATCGGCGAGCAGCTCGGCGATCGACCTGCCGTCGCGCGTCAGCGTCTCCGAGCGCGTGAACGCGTAGCGCCGCAGCGACTCGAACATGCACTGACCCTCCATCGCGGCGACGATCTCGTTGCCGCGGTCGTCGAGCAAGGGCAGCAGGCTGACGCGGTAGTCGGCGGCCAGCCCGATCAGCGCGTAGCCGAGGAACGCGAAGTACGGGCCGCCGTCGAGCATCGGAGCGAGCAGGGTCAGATCGGCGGGCACGGCACCGCAGACTGCGCCGATCACGTCGAGCTCCGGTGCGTAGTCGTGCCACAGCTCCGCCGCCGATGCAGCCGCGCCACCGCCCTGGGAGTAGCCGACAATCGCGGCCGGCCCGTCGCGAGGGATGTCGGGGTTGTCGAGCTCCTGCGCAGCCCGGAGCGCGTCGAGCACGACGTGGCCCTGCACCTCGCGGGACATGTAGGTGTGGATCCCGGGGAGCCCGAGGCCCTGGTAGTCGGGCACGACCACGTTGAACCCGCGGGCGAGGAGTCCGGTGAGGAAGACCGACTCGTACTCGCGCCCGGCGGCGAGCTGGCGGGACGGGGCGCACTGGTCACCGAGCCCCTGGGTGCCGACGGCGAAGGCCACCAGTCCGCGGTCGGGTCGCTTCGTGCGCGGCCGGGTCGGCGTCAGGACGGTGCCGGTCACGGCGATCGGCCGGTCCAGCCGGTCGCGGCTGGCGAACATGACCCGCTCGACGCGCGCCGGCGCCGGGACCAGCCGGAGCGGGTCGAGGTAGAACTTCGCCGGCTCGCTGCGGATCAGGGTGCCGGGCTCGGACGGTACGTCGGCGGGCGGGTCGTAGAACGCCGTGCGAGGGGCCGGCGCGGGCCGGCGCGCACCGACGGCGGCGAGCGCGAATCCGACGGCGGCGTTGACGGCAGCGGCTCCGACTTCGGTCACCCGCCGATCCTGACAGAGCGCGGCACGATGGCTAGGGTCGCGACATGGTCGACCTGTTCGCGGGCATGCCGGTGACCGACTACGAGCGCGCCGTCGCGTGGTACGAGCTGCTGCTCGGCTCGGAGCCGAGCTTCCTGCCCAACGAGGTCGAGGCGGTGTGGGAGCTTGGGGAGCACGCCTACGTGTACGTCGAGGTGCGACCGGAGCACGCCGGCCACGCGAGGAACACGATCTTCGTCGCCGACTTCGAGGAACGCATCGCGGCCGCTGCCCTGCGAGGCATCGACGTGGCCGACCGTGAGACCTACGAGAACGGCGTCCGGCACGCGACGTACCGCGACCCGGACGGCAACGAGTTCTGCCTCGGCGGACCGCCCGAGGGCTCGCCTCAGACGACGTAGCCCTGGGTACGCCGCAGCTCCGCGGCCGCACGGGTGACGACCCGGTCGATCAGCTCCTCGCACGTCGGGAGGTCGTCGATCACGCCCACGACCTGCCCCGACGCCAGTACGCCGGCCCCGGCGTCGCCCTCGACCAGGCCGGCCTTGAGCATCATCGGCGTGTTCGCGGCCAGCACCATCTGGGTCCAGGAGCGATCCGACCCGTGCTTCATCGCGCGTCCGTCGGCGACGAGCTCGCGCCACGACATGCCGCTCATCTTCTTGAAGGCCAGGGTGCGCCGGGCGGTCGGGCCGAGGCGTCGCAGCGCGCGCGACTCCTCGACCGACTCGACGAGGTCGGTGCGCAGCATGCGGTGCGGCATGCCGTCGACCTTCGTGGTGACGACCGTGGCATTGAGGTCGGCGTCGAGGTAGCGCTGCTTCACGGCATCCGGCACCGTCGAGTCCTGTGTGAGCAGGAAGCGGGTGCCCATGCCGACGCCTGCCGCGCCGTAGGACAGCGCGGCAGCGAGACCGCGGCCGTCGAAGAAGCCGCCGGCCGCGATCACCGGGATCTCGACGGCGTCGAGCACCGTCGGGAGCAGCAGCGTCGTCGGCACGTTGCCGGTGTGGCCACCGCCCTCGCCGCCCTGGATCATCACGGCGTCCGCACCCCAGCCGGCGACCTTCTTGGCGTGCTTGGCGGCGCCGATGCTGGGGATCACGACGACGTCGTGCTCCTTCAGCGTCGCGATCAGCTCCGGCTTCGGTGCGAGCGCGAAGCTGGCCACCTTCACGCCGTGGTCGATCAGCAGCCGGCAGCGGTCGGCTGCGTCGCCCGCGTCGGCACGGAGGTTGACGCCGAACGGCTGGTCGGTGCGCTCCTTGACCTCGACGATCGCCTTCTCGAGCTCCTCGAAGGTCATCGTGGCGGAGGCCAGGATGCCCAGCCCGCCGGCGTTGGCAGTGCCCGAGACGAGGCGCGGTCCGGCGACCCAGCCCATCCCGGTCTGCACGACGGGGTGCCGGACGCCGACGAGGTCGGTGAGCGGCGTCCTCAGCAGCTGGTCGATCACGAGGGCACCTCCCGCTCGCGCAGAGTCTTCGGATCGAGCATCTCGCGGATGATCACCAGCTCGGAGGACGACGGCTCCCGCGTCGTCTCCACGGGCCCGTCGACGGCGAGCTCGAAGCCGGTCGCCTGCTGGACGTCCTCGACGCTCACGCCGGGATGCACGCTCAGCAGCCGCACGGTGTCGTCGGGACCCCCGACGTCGAGCACCGCGAGGTTGGTGACGATCCGGTGGATGTCGTTGTACCTCGACGCCGCCGGACCGGCCTCCTTCGCCCGCTTCGGCCCGACGCCCGAGACCGTGTCGACCTGCTCGACGAACACCCGTGAGGAGTGCTTCGGGACCCAGTAGGACGTGCGGTTGTTGACGGTGTTGCCCGGGGCGCCACGCGATCCGAGCAGCTGACGCGTCGGGCGGTCGAAGGGACCGATCGCGGAGATGTTCTGGTTGCCGTGCCGGTCGACCTGCGTCGCGCCCATCATCACGTGCCGCTTGCCGTAGGCCACCACGTCGAAGACCTTGCGGAACGGGATCCAGCCCTCGACCACGTCGCCCTTGGCGAAGAGCGGCGGCACGCCGGCGAGGAAGAGCGACTCGCCGTCGGAGATCACCAGGTCGGGGTTGGAGGTCAGCTTGGCCAGCCGCACGCCGAGCATCGGGAGCATGCCCATCGGGCTGGCGAAGATCTCGCCGTCGTCCTTGAACGCGTCGGCGATCGCTGCGGCGCAGACCTCGGCGCGGGTGACCTCGGAGCCGGTGGTTGAGCCTGTCGAAACCATTTCAGCCCTCCTGCTCGCTGTGGAAGGCAGCGACAGCGGCCTGGTAGGCGTCCTCGTCCCCGGACAGGAAGCGCTCCTCGAACGCCGCCCACGCCTCGTCGTCGGCCGCGGCGGCCGCGTAGTGCTTCTGGAACTTCTCATCCCGTTCGTAGTCCGGCGTGCAGGTCGTGAAGTGTGCGCCGTTGGGTGTCTCGACGACCCCGGCGACCATCATCCGGCTGACCAGCAGGCGCTGCACCGGCGTTGGTTCAGGGCCCGCGGTGAGGCCCGCTGTGTCGAGGATCTGCTCGCAGCTGACGAACGCCTTGTCCGCCGCCATGCAGAAGAGGTCGTCGAAGTACGGATCCGGACCGAGGTACGTCGCGTTGCCGTGTACGTCCGCCCGGTTCAGGTGCACCAGCGCCACGTCGAGCCGCAGCGCCGGCACGGCGGTCAGCTCCTCGAAGACGCCGTCGGGGTCGGCGTACGGGCTGGTGACGGTGGCGATCTGCGGGTTGTTGACCAGGACGTCGGACCCCAGGCCGGCGCGCATCGGCAGGAACGGCAGTCGCTGCGCCGCGGCGTACAGACCGGTCTGGAACATGCCCTCGTCGAGCTCGACGATCTCCGGGATCGTCCCGTCCTGCCGGGCCCGGAGGAAGTTGGGCTCCAGCGGGATCGAGTCCAGCGAGACGAACGCATAGACCAGCTTGCGGATCTTGCCAGCGCGGGCAAGGAGGCCGACGTCGGCGCCGCCCCAGCTCACAATGGTGAGGTCCTTCAGGTCCGAGCGGAGGATCGCGCGCACCAGGGCCATCGGCTTGCGCCGGGGACCCCAACCGCCGATCCCGACGGTCATGCCGTCCTCGATCTGGGCGACCACCTCGTCGATGGTCAGCTGCTTGTCGCGGGGCTTCACTTCTTGGCCTTCTCGGTGCCGGCGAACGAATCGCGGAGCTCGTCCGAGACACCCATCAGGTTCAGCTCCATCGTGAAGCCCTGCTCGAACCGGTAGCTCTTGTTGACGTCGACCGGGTCGATGCCGTTGAGCGCCTCCTTCGCGGCGCGGATCACGCGCGTGTCCTTCTCGGCGATCTCGCCGGCGAGCGCGAGCGCGGTCTCGTCGAGGCGGTCGCGGGGAACGACGCCGTACACCGAGCCGTGCTGCACCAGTTCGGTGGCTGGGATCGTCCGCGCCGTGAAGTACAGCGTGCGCATCAGGTGCTGGGGGACCAGACGGGCGAGGTGCGTGGCCGCGCCGAGTGCGCCCTGCTTCACCTCCGGTACGCCGAAGTAGGCGTCGTCGCTCGCCACCACGATGTCCGCGTTGCCGGCCAGGCCGACGCCGCCGCCGAGGCAGAAGCCCTGCACCGCGGCGATCACGGGCACCGCGCACTCGTAGACGGCCTTGAAGGCGGCGAAGCAGCCCTTGTTGGCGCCGATCAGGGCGTCGAAGCCCTCGGTGTGCTGCATCTCCTTGATGTCGACGCCGGCGTTCCAGCCACGTCCCTCGGCCCGTAGCACCACGACGCGGGTGTCCGGGTCGGCACCCGCCTCGTCGAGGGCGGCGGCCAGGTCGAACCAGCCCTGCACGGTCAGCGCGTTGACCGGCGGGTGGTCCATGGTGACGACGCGGATCCCGTCGTCGCGCAGCTCACTGGTGATCGGCATGCGTCCTCTTCTTCAGCCTGTCGAGCCGGTTGTTCAACCTGTCGGACCGGTTGTTGAGCCTGTCGAAACACAACCAAGCATTTGCTTGGTACTGTATCAGCATGTCGCTGTCCCTGGACCTCACCGGCCGCGTCGCCCTCGTCACCGGCGGCTCCCGCGGCATCGGCCGGGGGATCGCCGAGGTGCTGGTCGAGGCCGGTGCCCGGGTCGTGACCTGCTCGCGCTCGGCGAGCGAACCGGTGCCGGGCAGCACGCACGCCGAGTGCGACGTCCGCGACCCGGAGTCCGTCGCGGGCCTGGTCGACCGGATCGTGGCCGACCACGGCCGGCTCGACGTGCTGGTCAACAACGCAGGGGGAGCGCCGAGCGCGCTCGCGGCCGACGCGTCGCCGCGGTTCCACGACAAGATCATCGGCCTGAACCTGAGCGCGCCTCTGCTGGTCGCGCAGGTCGCCAACCGGGTGATGCAGGCCCAGGAGTCGGGCGGCTCGATCGTGAACATCTCCTCGATCAGCGCCGGTCGTCCGGCGCCGACCATCGCGGCGTACGCCGCCGCCAAGGCGGGCCTGGACTCGCTCACCAAGAGCCTGGCCATGGAGTGGGGGCCGAAGGTCCGGGTCAACGCCGTCGAGGTCGGGCTCTGTCGCACCGAGCAGACCGACGACCACTACGGCGGCGACGAGCGAGTCGCCCGGATCGAGCAGACGATCCCTCTCGGACGGATGGCCCGACCGGAGGAGGTCGGCAGGCTGACCGCCTTCCTCGCCAGCGACCTCGCCTCCTACGTCAGTGGCGCGATCGTCGCCTGCCACGGCGGCGGCGAGCCGCCGATCTTCCTGTCCGTCGATTGATCAGTTCGTCACCAAGGAGCAGCAGTGGAGCGTCTTCTCGAAGGTCGTGTCGCGATCGTCACCGGAGCGGGCCGCGGCATCGGCCGGGCGCACGCGCTCGAGCTCGCCCGGCAGGGCGCGAAGGTCGTCGTCAACGACTTCGGCGTCTCGCTTGCCGGGGAGGGCACCGGTGAGTCGCCGGCCGACGAGGTGGTCTCGCTGATCAGGGAGGCGGGCGGAGAGGCCGTCGCGAACGGCGCGGACGTCGCCGACTTCGCCCAGGCCGCGGCGATGGTGCAGCAGGCGATCGAGACGTACGGCGGCCTCGACGTCCTCGTCAACAACGCCGGCTTCGTTCGCGACCGGATGCTCGTCAACACCTCCGAGGAGGAGTGGGACGCCGTCATCCGCGTGCACCTCAAGGGCCACTTCGCTCCGCTGCGGCACGCGGGGGCGTACTGGCGCAACGAGGCCAAGGAGGGCCGCACCCGCGCCGCCCGCGTGATCAACACGTCGTCCGGCGCGGGACTGCAGGGCAGCATCGGCCAGACGACGTACTCGGCGGCCAAGGCGGGCATCGCGGCGATGACGATCGTGGCCGCGGCCGAGCTCGGCCGGTACGGCGTGACCGTCAACGCGATCGCACCTGTCGCCAGGACCCGGATGACCGAGGGCGCCTTCGACACCTCCGCGATGCCCGAGCCGGAGGACAACTCGCCGATCGTCGCGTGGCTCGCCGCCGAGGAGGCCGGCGACGTGACCGGACGCGTGATCGAGGTCGACGGCGGCCAGATCTGTCTCGAGCAGGGCTGGACGCACGGGCCCAAGGACGACCGCGGCCGCCGATGGGTGGCCGGCGAGGTCGGCGAGGCTCTCCGGGCACTTGTCGCGAAGGCGCCGACGCCCGAGCCGGTGTACGGCGTCAGCTGACCGGTCGGGCGCCTCGCGCGCCGTACCGTAGGCGCATGGCAGCGGAGAGCAGTGCTGGGGCACCTGCTCGCCGATGGTCGTTGGTGGACGTGCGGCACTCCGCCTGGCGGATCATCGTCCTGACGGTCGGCACGTGCCTCCGCAACCGGGTCACCGGGCTGGCGGCCGAGGCTGCGTTCTTCGCCGTGCTGTCCCTGCCGCCGCTGATCTTCGCCATGGCCGGCTCGATCGGCTACGTCTTCGCCCAGCTCGACAACAGCCAGATCGACGACGTGCGCCACACCGTGCTCGACCTCGCCGCCCGGGCGCTCACGCCGGAGACGGTCGACAAGATCATCCGGCCGACCCTCAACGACGTGCTCAAGGGGGGCCGGTACGACGTCATCTCGATCGGCTTCATCCTCGCGCTCTGGTCGGGCTCGCGTGCGCTGAACGTGTTCGTCGACACGATCACGATCATGTACGGACTCGGCGGCCACCGGGGGATCATCCGCACCCGAGCCCTGTCGTTCCTGCTCTACGTGCTCGGCATGGTCACGGGTGTGGTCACGATCCCGCTCGTCGTCGCCGGGCCGAGGGTCGTCGCACGCACGCTGCCCGAGCGTCTCGACTTCCTCAACGAGCTCTACTGGCCGACGGTGGTGCTGCTGTGCGTCGTGTTCCTGGCGACGCTCTACCACGTGTCGGTGCCGGTCCGGACCGCGTGGCGCTACAACGTGCCGGGCGCCGTGTTCTCGATGTTCTGCTGGATCGTCGGTTCGGCCCTGCTGCGCTGGGTCCTCGTCGGGACGGCGCAGGGCTCGACGTCGATCTACGGACCCCTGGCCGCTCCGATCGCCGTCCTGCTCTGGCTCTACATCCTCTCCATTGCGGTACTCATCGGTGCCGCACTGAACGCGGCCTTCGACCAGATCTGGCCGCAGAAGGAGATCGCCTCCGCGCGCTCCGAGCTGGTGCGCCGACTGAGCCTCGACACCGTGCTCCCGTGGCGCGGTCCGCATGACGAGAGCGACGGTTAATCACATGCATACGCGCGGCGGCGGACGTACATTCGGTGCGTGAACTCCGCAGGAGCCGCGCGCCCGTGAGCGCCGAACGAGTCGCCCGACTCGACGTCTGGGTGGGTTGTGTCGTCGGAGGTGAGCCCGGCGTCGCCCGTGTCCTCACCGACGCCGGTGAGGTGCGCGCCAGCTATGGCGGCGCGATGCTCGCTCGGATCGCGTGCGACCGCGGCTGTGCACCCGAGCCGGGCCGCTGGGTCGTGCTCCGTCGCTGGTGCGACGACCGGATCACCATCGAGGACACCTGGGAGCCGCCCGCCACGGCCAAGGTGATCCCGCTGCACGGCCGGCGGTAGCCCCTCCGCGTTCGCCGTGGAAGGGCCGGGTCGCTGCCCGGACCGGCTGAGGCCCCGTGCCATGCTCTGCCTGTGGGAAACGTGACGCTGCCGACGCCGGTGTTCCTCGCCGGCGGCGCCTTCTGCCTCGTGGCGGGCTACCTCGCCGGCGCCGTCGGACCCGACAACGAGCGCGGCCAGACGGCGAAGGTCGTCAGCTTCGACGCGGGCACCGCGAAGCTCTGCCTGGAGGGTGACGCCGTCAAGGACGAACCCGGCGTGGAGAAGGGCGTCCTCTGCGGCAGCTGGAGCCATTCGGCCGGTTCCCGCACGCCGCACAAGGGCGACACCTTCCGCTTCGTCACCATGGACACCTCGGGCGTCAAGGGTTCGAAGCCCCGCGTCACCACGGTGATCTACGGGACCGTGGTCGAGCACTAGATGGCTGGCGCTGAGGCGAAGGCGGGCACCGGACAGCTGATGCTGCCCGCGTCGACCCGGTCCCCGTGGTGGGAGCTCACCCGGCGCGTGCTGATGGCATTGGGCGTCCTGGTCGCCACGGTGCTGCTGGTGTACCTCGACCGCGACGGCTACCGCGACACCGCCGACCCGCACGGGCACAGCGGCGTCGGGCTGATCGACGCGATCTACTACACGACCGTCACCCTGAGCACGACCGGGTACGGCGACATCGCTCCGGTCGCGGACCATTCCCGGCTGATCAACGCCTTCGTCGTGACACCGTTGCGCATCGCGTTCCTCGTGCTGCTGATCGGCACCACGCTCGAGGTGCTGGCCGCGCAAGGCCGCGAGAGACTTCGATCCGCCCGTTGGAGGAAGCACATGGACCAGCACGTCGTCGTGATCGGCTACGGCACCAAGGGCCGCAGTGCCGTCGAGACCTTGGTGAGCAACGGTCTGTCCAAGGACGAGGTGGTGATCGTCGACCCGAGCACCGTGGCGCTGGGGGAGGCCCACGCCGGCGGCTTCGCGGTGGTGACCGGCGACGCGAGCCGGCGCGACGTGCTGCGCCGCGCCGGGGTCGACCGGGCACGGCAGGTGATCATCACGACGGCGCGCGACGACACTGCCGTGCTCGCGACCCTGACGGTCCGGCAGCTGAACCCGGACGCCTACATCGTCGCCGCCGTCCGCGAGCAGGACAACGTGCCGCTCGTGCGGCAGAGCGGCGCCGACGCCGTCGTCACCTCGTCCGACGCCGTGGGGCGCCTCGTGGGCCTCTCGGCGATCTCGCCGCCGCTGGCGGCGGTGCTCGAGGACCTGCTCACCTACGGCGAGGGCCTCGAGGTCGCGGAGCGGGAGCTGCTCGTCTCCGAGGTCGGCAAGGCGCCGCAGTCGCTGCCCGACCAGGTGATCGCCGTCCTTCGGGACGAGAAGGTCTACCGGTACTTCGACCCGACGGTCACCCAGCTCGCGCGCGGCGACCGGCTGGTCGTCGTGCGTCCGTCACGAGAGCTGCCCTGGGCGCCGCGCCCCGGGACGCACGGCGAGGCGCTGGCCGACGACTCAGCGTGAGGGCCGCGGCTCTCAGCCTCAGCGGTAGAGGACGTCGTCGCAGTCGGTGCACTCGTAGCGGCGGACCTCGAAGGCGTCGTCGTACTCGACCGAGCGGAGCTCCCACGCGTGCTCGTGGGTGACGAGGCGCAGCGGTGGCGTGGTGGTCTCGGGGGTCTCGGACGGCTCCGGCGTCGCCGGCACGGGAATGACGCTCACACTGCCCACCTCCATCGGCCCGGGCGCGCGGACGTCCGCGTCGCTGGCCCCAAGTGCCCCGATTGTGCGCGTCGCAAACGTCGGTGGCGGCAGCGACACACCGTGGACGGGATGGGGTGAGGCGGCGCCGCCCCGGATGCTGGGGGTAACACCGAGGCGACGCCACGGCGCCCGCTCCCTCGGTGGTTGCGTGACGGACGCGTTCCGTATCCTCGCGAACCAGTCGGGCAGGCGTCTGTAGCCCGATCGCACCAGCACCGTGCCGACGATCGGCGGAGACAAACCGGGCGCGGGCTCAGCCGGTCGCGCCGAACTGCTCGACCCGGATCGTGTCGGCCGGTACGCCGAGCTCCCGGAGCGTGCGGACGGCGTACGACGCGAACCCGACGGACCCGCACACGTAGGCCCGCTCGATCCCGTCGAGCAGGGGCTCCAGCTCGGACGGGTACGGGGGAGAGGCCACGCGATCCCCGAGGTTCTCGCGGGTCAGGGCCACGAACGCGCCCGCGGCGAGCAGCTCGTCGGCGTACGGCAGCTCGGTCCGGCTCCGGCCGACGGCACAGATCCGGAGCCGATCGGCGAGGTCCAGCCGACGGGCGTAGCGGAGCATGGAGATGATCGGCACCACGCCGGTGCCTCCGGTCAGGCAGAGGGACGGCTGTTCGCCGGTCCAGGTGAACCAGCCGCCGATCGGACCACGCAGCTCGAGCTCGTCGCCGACGCGCGCCTCGTCGTGCAGGTGTCCCGAGACCTCGCCGCCGGGCAGACACTCGACCATCAGCTCGAGGAGCGGGTCGGCCGGGTCGGAGGCGATGGAGTAGTCGCGTTGTGCCGTGTAGCCGTCCTCTGCCCGCAGCCGGAGCACGCAGTGCTGGCCGGGGACGAAGGCGAAGCGCTCTGCGAGCTCGAGGCGGAGGCGGACGAGGTGGTCGCCGATCCGCTCCATCTCGGCGACTCGGCCGGTCGTCCACGGGTTCGGGGCGACGGTGCCGTCGGTCACCGGCGCGGTCACGGGTCGCCCTGGTAGCGCTGCTCGAGCCAGGGATCGCCACGGTCGTGGTAGCCGTTCTGCTCCCAGAAGCCGGGCCGGTCCTCCGCCATCAGCTCGAGGCGGCTGACGAACTTGGCGGACTTCCAGAAGTACAGGTGCGGGACGAGCAGTCGCACCGGGCCGCCGTGCTCGGGGGTCAGCGGCCGGCCGTCGTACTCCCACGCGAGCCACGCCTTGCCGCCGGTCACGTCGGCGAGCGGAAGGTTGGTGGTGTAGCCGGTGGTGCTGTGGGCCATCACGTACGCCGCCTCGGGGAGGGGCCCGGCGACGGCGAACAGCTCGTCGACGCTCACGCCGCCGAAGGTCGTGTCGAGCTTGGACCACGACGTCACGCAGTGGATGTCTCCGAAGTACGTCGATCCCGGTAGCGCGTGCGCCTCGCGCCACGACCAGGTGTGTGGGCGCTCGACGAGGCCGTCGACGGTGATCGTCCAGTCCTCGGGCGCAAGGTCGGGCGTCGCCTCCGCGGTGAGCACGGGCCAGTCCGAGCCGGTGTCGTACTGGCCGGGTGGGAGTCGCTCGGGTCGGGCGGCGCGGCGCTTCCCGGTGAAGCCTCGCGTGACAGCCATGCGCATACCGTACGGGCCGCTCGTCCGGTCCGCGGAGCGACCCTCGCCGCGATCTCTCGGGCGTGTCGGCGGCCCTCGCGGCCGTGATCGCGCTGGCCTTGGCTAGAGTCCCGCTGCGGGTCGAAAAGCGTGCCCCACCTCCCTTGCCCTTGTTGGAGGCTTCGCCGTGCCCCGACGCCGCCCGTCCGGCTCGCCGCGCGCCACCCGCGCGATGATCGACGTCCTGCACGCACTCGGGTCGAGCGGCGACGTGGTCGGCAGCTGGGACCTCACCGGTCAGGCGGACGGGCTCGTGCTCCGGATGCGGAGCCGGGAGCTCTTCGCCTCCGAGGCCGATGCGATCGAGACGGCCGAGCGCATGGCCAAGGGCGTCCTCCCGGGCGGGTACGACACCGTGTCGACCACCACCTCCGGCCGGTCCGAGGGCTCGAGCAGCGAACGCTGGCGCGGCGTCGCCGAGGTCGTGGTCCGGGCCGGCGACTGAGGTCGATTGGTCCCCGGCGGGCTGGGTACCGAGAGCGGGAAGTTGGGAGGACAACATGCGGATCGGGTCGACCGTCGTGCTGCTCTGGCTCCTGATCGGAGTGCTCGCGGCATACCAGCGCGACTACTTCTCCGGCAAGGACACCAACTGCGCGAAGACGGGCACCGTGGTGGTGACGGTGATCGCCGGCCCGCTCAACTACGTGGGCGTCAACCCGAAGGTGAAGCACTGCAACGTGCCGCAGCCGTCGAAGTGAGGGCTCACCCGCGGGCGCGGGCCTCCATGTCGGCCACGATCTCGGCGGCGACCTCGCGGAGCTTGACGTTGCGTGTCTGCGAGACCCGCGCCAGGAAGGCGAAGGCGCGTTCCTCGGTCAGGCCGTAGCGCTCCATCACGATGCCCACTGCCCGGCCGACGGCCTGCCGCGTCCGGACCGCCTCCTGGAGGTTCTCCACCTCGCGGGCGTAGTCGAGCGCCATCGCCGACTGGTGGGCGAACAGCTGGCTCACCACGCTCATGTCCGTGAAGCTGCCCACGTCGCGCGAGTAGAGGTTCAGCGCACCTTGGGCTGACGGCTTGGGGGTCTCGAAGAGCCGGACGCCCGCTTGGGCGCGGATGCCGGCCTTGACCGCCATCGCGGCGTACCGCAGGAACCGCTCGTCGGCGGCGAGGTTCGGCGAGCTCACGTACGTCGCGTCGACAGCCGCGTCGTAGCACGGCCCTTCGCCCAGCTCGTACTGCGCCGCGTCGACGCCGAGCAGCATCTCGTCGGTCGGGGCGACCGTCTCGAGCCTCCCGTCGGCGTGCTTGACGGTGATGCTCGCGTAGTGGACCCCTGGCAGGACCTCGACGGCCGCCGCGGTGATCCGGGAGAGCGTGTGGTCGAGGTCGCCGGGCGTGAGGCTCGCCGACAGCCTCCTGACGGTGTCGAGCACGCGGTCCTCGGTCATCTGCGGTTCTTACCCGGTGCCGGGCAGTTGATCCGGCGAGGCCGCGTGAGGAGTCGGCGTCAGGCGATGTGGCTGTGCGCGTGGATGGCGCTGTGCACGGTGAGCAGCTCCTCGATCGCCGACCGCGCGCGCTCCGCCCCGGGAAGGTCCGACCATGCTTCGACCGGCGCGACGATCACGGTGACCATCCCGGGCATCCGCCTGCCGAGCGCGCTGACGTAGGTCCGGGTGTGCCGGTCGATCTCGCGGCCGGCCATCTGGGCGGCCCAGCGAAGGTCGATCAGCGCCTGGCCCGTGTGCGCGTCGATGTGGGCGACGTAGTGCCCCTGGCTGCGCAGCTGGCCGACGATGCGTCCGACGAGGCAGTCGCGCGCGCCGATGAAGTCGGCGCCGGCCGGTTCGCCTCGTGCAGTCTGAGTGTTCATCTCGGTCTCCCCCGACCTCGGGCGCGGTTCGCCTGATCACTCATCGTGGCGTTTTCCGTCAAGGGGAGGGCAGAGCAGGTTGACGCCTTGTGCCAGACGAAGGTCCGCGTCGTTTCGGGACCAACGTCCCGCTGCATGGTGGGCGATACTGGGTTTGAACCAGTGACCTCTTCCGTGTCAAGGAAGCGCGCTACCGCTGCGCCAATCGCCCGGGGCATAGCTTTGAGTTGTGTCGTTCGAGGTGGGTACGGGATTTGAACCCGTGTAGACGGATTTGCAGTCCGTTGCCTCGCCTCTCGGCCAACCCACCGCGGAGGTCCGGCCCCAAGGGGTCAATACCGTTCCGAGCGGACGACGAGGCTCGAACTCGCGACCTCAACCTTGGCAAGGTTGCGCTCTACCAACTGAGCTACGTCCGCTTGCCACCCCCGGGGACCGGCGGTGCGAAGAGAACCTTAGCGGATGCCTACGCAACGGCCAATTCGGGCCCGGGCAGGGCGAGTCGCGCTCGCGCGGCACTTAGGGTCGGGTCATGCGCGTGTGGTTCAACGGCTCCGTCCTCGACGATCCGCGAGCTCCGGTGATCGGTGTCGACGACCACGGGCTGACCGTCGGCGACGGGGTGTTCGAGACGCTCAAGGTGGTCGACGGGCAGCCGTTCGCGATGACCCGGCACCTCGACCGGTTGGTCGCATCAGCGACGGGACTCGGTCTGCCGGCCCCCGACCTCGACGAGGTACGCCGTGCGGCTAAGGCCGTGCTCGACGGACCACCGCTCGCCCTGGCCCGGCTCCGGATCACCTACACAGCAGGCCCGGCGCCGATGGGCTCGGGTCGCGGAGGGGGGCCGGCGACCCTGGTCGTCACGGCGGACGCGATGGTTCCCGGCGAGTCCACGACCGCCGTCGCACGCGTGCCCTGGCCGCGCAACGAGCGCAGCGCGGTCGCCGGGCTGAAGACGACGTCGTACGCCGAGAACGTGGTGGCCCTGGCCCGGGCGAAGTCAGCGGGCGCGAACGAGGCGCTCTTCGCCAACACGCTGGGCAACCTCTGCGAGGGCACGGGATCCAACGTCGGCTACGTGGTCGGCGGGGAGGCGCGGACTCCGTCGCTGCGGTCGGGCTGCCTGGCCGGGGTCACCCGGGCGCTGCTCCTGGAGTGGTGCGACGTGGTGGAGGTCGACGAGCCGATCGGCGTGCTCGACCAGGCGGACGAGGTGTTCCTCGTCTCGACCACCCGCGACGTGCAGCCCGTGCACCGGGTCGACGACCGCTCGCTCGAGACGCCCGGGCCCGTGACCCGTCGCCTCCAGGAGACCTGGGCGGCACGTGCTGCCCAGGACGTCGACCCCTAGGAGACGGTCAGGCGAACAGCTGGGCGATCTCGGCGTCGAGGTCGACCAAGGTCTCCTCGGCGCCCTGCGGCACCATCGCGACCATCTGGTGGATGAACGCTGCCAGCGAGCGGGACTCGACCTGGACGAGCACCTCGCCACTGGGCGAGGACAGCTCGAGGATCACCACGGCGGCACCCGTCGTGTTGAGACAGGGCCAGACGTGCACGTCACCGTCGCCGGTGGGCTCGTAGAAGCCCTCGATCAGCAGCTCCCGTGCGAACGTCCACCGGACGGGCGTCGGCTCGTCGGAGAAGAGCACGCTGACGGCGTACGGGTCGACGGGGTCGTACTCGAAAGCGGCACCGAGTGGCGTCGACAACCCCTCCGTGTCGACGAACTCGAGGCGCATCTCCGAGATGATGGCCTGTGCAGTGATTTGCTTCTGCATCGGTCTTGTCCTCCCCAGTGGTCGCATCTGATGGAGCAAGCCCTCCCGCTTGTTCCCAGCACGACACCCCTGAGTGTGCGGACATCTGCAGGATGTGCAAGTGCGAACGCCCCAAAATGTCCGATTTCGAGGGTCGTGGTCTAGCGAATTCACGGCACTGGTCTAGTTGAAGGGTCGATTGGACTAGACCGGTCGGAACAGATTTTCAGAGGCTCTCCGGCCCCGGTTTCGATCCCTTTGACAGGCTGGGTCCGTGCCACCCAGCCCTTCGGACGGACCGTCGCGCCGGCAGCGCCTGCACGACCGTCTCCACCGCAACCCCGCGATGTCGGCCACCACCAAGCTCGTTGTCACCGTGGTCGGAGGTCTCGTCCTGACGGCCGGGCTGGTGATGATGGTGACGCCCGGTCCGGGGCTGCTCGGCATCGTCGCGGGGCTGGCGATCCTGGCCACCGAGTGGGACTGGGCCGACCGCTGGCTGACCGCTGCACGAGCCCGGCTCCAGCGGGCCAGGGCGATGGCGGAGGCGATGGATCCGCGGGTACGCCGGCGCCGCATCGCGCTGACCTCGGGCCTTGCCGCAGTCACGGCAGTGGTCGTGACGGCGTACCTCGTCGTCGCCGACTGGCCGCGCTGGTCGGTCCGCGGGTGGGACCGTGCGCAGTCGTTCCTCGGCTTCCTCCCGGAGCTCCCGGGGATGTGACGGCCTCGCGCCCTCGATGTGAATCACCCCGGGGTGATGGGCTAACCTGTGCCGCGCACAACAGCGGGCGATTGGCGCAGTGGTAGCGCGCTTCGTTCACACCGAAGAGGTCACTGGTTCGAACCCAGTATCGCCCACCGCTGATTCCTTGGGCCCCGGCAGCGCGGCTGTGCCGATCGCACCGAAGAGGTCACTGGTTCGAACCCAGTATCGCCCACCGCAGTCGAGCCACCCGCCCTACGCGTAGCGTGGTGGTGAAGGCCTCCCCGGACCCAGGCGGCGCCGCCACCGACAGTCGGGATCGCCATGACCGTCCAGTCCTCAATGCCGCGCGTCTCCGGCTACGGCGATCTTGCGCAGGAGGTCCGGCGCCTCGGGCTGATGCAGAGACGTCGTCCCTACTACGCCGGCGTCGCGGCGGTGCTCCTACTCGCGGGTGGCGCCGTCGTCGCGACCATGCTGCTCCGGTCGCACTCGTGGGCGCTGCTCGGCCTGGCACCGGTGGTCGCCGTCGTCTCCACGCAGCTGGGCTTCCTCGGCCACGACCTCGGCCACCACCAGGTGACCGGCAGCAGGCGGGCCAGTCGGTCGCTGGGCCTGGTCTGCGGCAACCTCCTCGGAGGGTTGAGCTACAGCTGGTGGGTGACGAAGCACAACGCCCACCACGCCCACCCCAACGACCTCGAGACCGACCCCGACGTGCGCGCCGGCGCACTCGTCTTCGACGCCGGTCAGGCCGACGTGCGCTCGGGATTCCCGGCGTGGGTGACGCGGCACCAGGCCGGGCTGTTCGTGCCGATGCTCCTGCTCGAGGCGTTCAACCTGCACGTGTCGAGCGTCCGCGAGATGTTCGAGCCCCGCCTCCGGTACCGCGTGGTGGAGTCGGTGCTGCTGGCGGCCCATTTCGCCGCGTACGTCGCCGTGCTCGTCGTGACACTGACCTGGGCCCAGGCACTGGCGTTCGTCGCGGTGCACAAGGGTCTGCAGGGCATCTACCTGGGCATGTCCTTTGCGCCCGGGCACAAGGGGATGCCTGTCCTCGACCACGAGCAGGCATCGGACCCGCTGCTCCGCCAGGTGCTCACGTCTCGCAACATCCGTGGCGGGCGGTTCCTCGACGCTGCCCTGGGCGGTCTCAACTACCAGATCGAGCACCACCTCTTCCCGAGCATGCCCCGGCCGAACCTGCGCGCCGCTCGACCCGTCGTACGTGACTTCTGCGCCGGTCGCGGAGTCGCCTACACAGAGCTGTCAGCCTTCGACTCCTACGCGACGGGCCTGCGACACCTGCATCTCGTCGGTGCCGGACTCAGGGCGCGGTCGGACGGCTGAGCCGACCCAAACCCGTGGCGCGTCCGGACGGCGCCGTCGATACCATCGGCCAGACCAGCCCGACCGACCGAGGAGACCCCTTGCCCGACGTACACCTGAGCGTCATCAGCCCGTCCGGCAGGACGGACCAGCAGGTGGCTGCGGGTACCAAGGCGTGGGAGCTCTTCAAGGACGAGCCCGACGTGGTCGCCGCCAGGGTCTCGACAGGCTCGACCAACGGCTCGGAGCTCAAGGACCTGTCCTACGAGCTGGCCGACGGTGACGAGGTCGAGGGCGTCGCGATCGACAGCGAGGACGGCCGCGCGATCCTGCGTCACTCCACGGCGCACGTGCTCGCCCAGGCGGTCCAGGACCTCTTCCCGGACGCCAAGCTCGGGATCGGGCCGCCGGTCGAGAACGGCTTCTACTACGACTTCGACGTCGAGACGCCGTTCGTGCCCGAGGACCTCGAGAAGCTCGAGACCCGGATGCGCAAGATCATCAAGGACAACCAGAGGTTCTCTCGCAGGGTCACCACCGACGACGACGCTCGGGTCGAGCTCGCCGACGAGCCCTACAAGCTCGAGCTGATCGGGCTCAAGGGCTCGGCGGCCGATGCGGCGGAGGGCGCCGCGGCCGAGGTCGGCGCGGGCGAGCTGACCATCTACGACAACCTCGACCGCAACGGAGAGGTCGCGTGGAAGGACCTCTGCCGCGGACCGCACCTGCCGACGACCAGGCGGATCCCCGCCTTCAAGCTGATGCGCACCGCGGCGGCGTACTGGCGCGGCGACGAGAAGAACAAGCAGCTGCAGCGGATCTACGGCACGGCGTGGGAGACCAAGGAGGCGCTGGCCGAGCATCTCCACCGGCTCGAGGAGGCCGAGCGCCGCGACCACCGCAAGCTCGGGCGTGACCTCGACCTGTTCAGCTTCCCCGACGAGATCGGCTCCGGCCTGGCGGTGTTCCACCCCAGGGGCGGAGTGATCAAGCGAGTGATGGAGGACTACGTCCGCCAGCGGCACATCGAGGAGGGCTTCCAGTACGTCGGGACGCCGCACATCACGAAGGAGGGTCTGTTCCACACCTCCGGGCACCTGCCGTACTTCGCCGACACGATGTTCCCGCCGATGGAGATGGAGGGCGCGAACTACTACCTCAAGGCGATGAACTGCCCGATGCACAACCTGATCTTCAGGTCGCGCGGGCGGTCCTACCGGGAGCTGCCGCTCCGGCTGTTCGAGTTCGGCACGGTCTACCGGTTCGAGAAGTCCGGCGTCGTCCACGGCCTCACGCGGGTGCGCGGGCTGACGCAGGACGACTCGCACTCCTACTGCACGCCGGAGCAGGCGCCGGCAGAGATCGAGCACCTGCTCGGCTTCGTGCTGTCGCTGCTCAAGGACTTCGGCCTCGAGGACTTCTACCTCGAGCTGTCCACCCGCGACGAGTCCAAGGACAAGTTCATGGGCTCCGACGACCAGTGGCAGACCGCCACCAAGATCCTCGAGGACGCCGCGACCGCCACCGGCCTCGAGCTCGTGCCCGACCCGGGTGGTGCTGCGTTCTACGGCCCGAAGATCTCGGTCCAGGCGCGCGACGCGATCGGCCGCACGTGGCAGATGTCGACCATCCAGTACGACTTCAACCAGCCCGCCGGCTTCGAGCTGGAGTACCAGGCGGCGGACGGCACTCGTCAGCAGCCGGTGATGATCCATTCCGCGAAGTTCGGCTCGATCGAGCGGTTCTTCGGGGTCCTCGTCGAGCACTACGCCGGCGCGTTCCCGCCCTGGCTGGCGCCGGTGCAGGTGCAGGGCATCCCGATCGCCGAGCGGCACAACGACTACCTGCACGAGGTCGCCGCGAAGCTGCGGGCCCAGGGTCTGCGCGTCGAGATCGACGAGTCCGACGAGCGGATGCAGAAGAAGATCCGCAACGCCCAGCTCCAGAAGGTGCCGTTCATGATGATCGCCGGCGACGACGACGTGGCGGCAGGCGCGGTCTCGTTCCGCTACCGCGACGGCCACCAGGACAACGGCGTGCCGGTCGAGGAGGCGATCGCCCGGGTGGCGCAGGCGGTGGCCGACCGGGTGCAGGTGTAGGCACGTGACCGACGAGGTCGTCCAGGACGGGGTCGGCGCGTCCGACGGACTCGACCGGCTCTGGACGCCGTACCGGATGGCCTACATCCGTGGCGAGAACAAGCCCTCGGACGACTCGGCGGGGGAGTGCCCCTTCTGCCGGATCGGGGCGAGCGACGAGGACGAGTCGGTGCTCGTCGTGCATCGGGGAGACGCGGCGTACGTCGTCCTGAACCTGTACCCCTACGCGCCCGGGCACCTGATGGTGTGTCCCTACCGCCACGTCGCGGACTACACCGACCTGGACGACGCCGAGGTCCGCGACGTCGCGGAGCTGACGCGCACGGCGATGCGGACCCTCCGCGCGGTCAGCCAGGCGCAGGGCTTCAATGTCGGGATGAACCAGGGCGCCGCGGCCGGCGCCGGCATCGCGGCCCACCTGCACCAGCACGTGGTGCCGCGGTGGGTCGGCGACCAGAACTTCATGCCGATCATCGGGCACACGAAGACGCTGCCCCAGCTGCTGACCGAGACGCGCTCGCTGATCGCAGAGGCCTGGGGTCGCGCCGCTGGCTGAGCCGGGCGCGGCCCCGCTATTGCGGGCAGGGGTCGACGTCGGCGGCCGCGACCGGGCCGGTCGTCGAGTTTCCGCGGGAGTCTGTCGCGGTGGCACCGAAGGTGTACCGGCCGCCGACGGCCACGTGGATGGTCGCCGACCAGACCGAGCCGGTCAGTGACATCGTCGCCGTGCTGGAGCCACCTGGCCCCGACCAGCCGAGCGTGACCGCAGCGACACCGCTCTCGTCGCTCGCCCGCACGGTGACGGTCACCTCGCACGAGGAGCCGGGCGGGACGTTCGGCGGGCCGACGGTGGGCCCGCGCTCCTGGAGGATGTGCACGCGCACGACGACGCTGCCGCCGTCCCAGTTGACGACGACGCTGCCGGTCGTCCTGCCTTCGCGCAGGGCACCGCGATCGACCGTCAGGTCGATCCTCCGGCCACCCTGGCCGGACAGCTTCCCGCCGATCGGCTCGACGCCGAGCCAGGGCGTCCGCGACGACACCTGGTAGTCGGTCGGGAGGTCGCCGGTGTTCGCCACACCGAACGAGCCGCTCGTCGCGGTGGGACCGAGGTCGATCGAGCGGGTCGACACACTGAGTGACGCCGGCCGCAGGGTCTGGGACGCCGAGGGCGACGTCGTCGCGGGCGCAGGCGCCGGCGAGCTCGCCGGGGCGGGGGACTTGGGCGGAGCAGTCGTGCCGGACGGCGCCGTCGCCGTGGACGACTGGCCGGCCACTGCCGGCGCATCGGCATCGTCGGCGTCGGGCCAGAGCAGGACGGTGCCCAGGACGGCGAGCACCAGCAGCGCCGCGGCGACGGTCGCGATCCCGCCCACGCCCCAGCGGTGGCCACCGACGGTGGCCGACGCGCGACTGTCGGGCCAGTCGTCAGGCCGGTCATCGACCGGCGAGTTGTAGGCCACCAGCTGGGTGTCCCCGACGACCCGGTCGCGCAGGGCGAGCGGTGCGGCGAACATCGGTACGCCGGCCAGCAGCATCCACGGGCTGACCATGGTCCGGCGCCGGTGCGAGCACACGTCACAGCCATCGACGTGGCGGGCGACCCGCTTGCGGACGAGCGGTGAGAAGCCGCCGTCCCAGTCCGCCAGGACCGCGTCGAGCTCGTCGCAGTCGTCGCGTCCGAGCCGGGCGATCAGCAGCGCGCCCAGGGACCGGTCGACCTGGGCACGCAACCGGTTGAGCATCACGTAGGCGTTCGACGCACTGACGCCGATGGCCTCGCCGAGCTCGGCGCCGTCGAGGCCCTGGCGCAGGTGCAGGTCGAGGATGGCGAGATCGCGGTCCGCCAGGCCGGCGGACGCGTCCCACACGAGCTGCTGCAGGGCGGCCCGCTCCGCCGACTCCGCGGGAGTCAGGGCGTCGTCAGCCATCTCGACCAACTGCTCGTCGTCGCCGTACGCGACGCGTTTGCGCGCCTTCAGCCGGCGCAGGCACTCGCTGCGGACGATCGCGTAGAGCCACGGGCGCAACCGGCCGGGGTCGCGCAGCTGGGGTAAGCGTTCGGCGAAGAGCACGAACGAGTCCGCGACCGC
>JAEKKP010000160.1 GCA_019510315.1 Propionibacteriales bacterium | reverse complement strand
GGGTCGCGACCGGCGACATCGCCGGCAGGGCGGCGTTCTGGTCCCACGCGTCGGCGAGCCAGGAGGCGCCGAGTGCGGCAGGGTGCGTGCCGCCGGTGACGAACCCGAAGTACGTCGGCCCGGTCGATGCCACGGTCGCAGGCCCGCCGATCTCGTCGAGCAACCGCAGGGTGTCCGTCGCATCGGTGCCGTGCTCGGGCAGCGGCTCGTCGAACGCGGCCAGCGCCTCGACCGCGGCGGCATCGGGGAACACCCGACGGTCGTCGATGCCGCGCACGTAGGCGAGCGCCGCGGCGACGGCGACCTCGAGGACGTCAGGGTCCGGCTCGCCGACCACCGCTCAGGCCTCCGAGCCCTCGAACGGGACGTCCAGGGCGGCGAAGAGATCGGGTTCGTCCCAGACGGGACCAGAGACCGGCACCTCGACCGGCACGACGACCGGCCGCACCACCGCACCGGCGAAGCCGGGCCCGGGTTCCGGCGCGACCAGCCCCTTCCAGGACAGCGCGGCCCCGTTGGCCAGACGGTCGGCGGCCTCGTTGAGCGGGTGGCCGGTGTGACCCTTGACCCACTCGAACCGCACCCGGCGGTCGACCATCGCCAGGTCGAGCGCCTGCATGATCTCGACGTTGAGCACCGGCTTGCCGTCGCCCTTGCGCCACCCGCGCCGCTTCCAGCCGGCCATCCACTTGGTCACCGAGTTGATGACGTAGGTGCTGTCGCAGTAGAGCAGCACGTCATCGTCGAGATGGGCCGTCTGCTGCAGCAGGTCGAGCACCGCGGTGAGCTCGGCCATGTTGTTGGTGCCGTGCGCCCAGCCACCGACGGCCCAGCAGTCGTCGTCGACGTACCAGCCCCAACCGGCCGGCCCGGGGTTGCCGAGGGCCGAGCCGTCCGCTGCCGCGATGATCGTCACGCAGCGCATCTTCTCACCCGGCGCGGCCGCTCGCGGCGACCCGCGCGCGGGTCCCGTACCGTTTGGCCGTGCCCAGCAGCCCGCAAGCAGAGTCCCTCGCCCAGCAGCTGCTCGACGCCCAGGTGCGTCACCACCTCAACCAGCTGACCGGCGACGCACTGGCCGCGACGGTCACCGGCCTCGCCGACGACCTGCTCGCCGCAGCCGCTCAGCACCCGATCGAGGAGCTCGTCGACCGCGACGCCGTCAAGGCGATCGTGGTGCGCGCACTCGGCACCGTGCCCGGCAGCGCCGCGGTGGGCGGCATCGTCGAGATGGCCACCACGGTCGCGTACGACGGCCCGGCCGAGCCGTTCCCGATCGGGGAGCTCGTCGACCGCGAACGGGTCGAGGCGGTCCTCGACCAGCTGCTGGCCCTGACGCCGGTGCTCGAGCGTGCGCTCGAGCGCCTGACGGCGAGCCCGCTCGTCGGCACGACCGCGTCGCGGTTCATGGGACGCATCGTCGGCGAGGTGCTGCAGGCCAACAAGGCGGTTGCCGACAAGGTCCCCGGGCTCGGCACGCTGATGTCGTTCGGCACGAGTGCGGCCTCGAAGGTGATGGGTGCGGCCGACAAGCAGTTCGAGGGCCTGATCGGCGACACGGTCGGCAAGGGCGGCACCTTCGCCGTACGGCGCCTCAACCACATCGTGCTCGAGACGCTGCGCGACCCGACCACCCGCGAGGCGGTGCTCCAGGTCTGGGACCTCGTCGCCCAGGAGAAGGTGGTCGGCCTGAGCCGGTTCGCCAGCCACGAGGAGATCGCCGGCGTGGTCGACGCCGTGCACGAGCTCGTCGTCGACGCTGCCGCCGGCGAGCAGGTCGCGCAGCTCGGCGAGGTGGTCGTCGCTGCCTTCTTCGACCGGTTCGGCGGCTACACGCCGACAGAGCTCCTCGACGAGCTGGACCTCAGCCGCGACGACATCGTCGCCGACCTGGTGCGCCTCGCGCCCGGCGTCGTCGACGCGCTGCGGCAGACCGGCGACCTGGAGCGGATCCTGCGGTCGCGGCTCGAGCCGTTCTACTCCTCTGCCGAGGTGCGCACGCTGCTGGGCTGATCGGGCACGGGCTGATCCGGCGCTGGCTGATCGGGCACGGGCTGATCGGGCACTGGCTGGCCGTCGAAGACGACCTGGATCCGCTCGAACCCCTTGTGCCGTTGCGCCTGCGCATACTCGCGATAGACCCGCTGGTCGGCCTCGGTGAGCCGGACCGCGTCGGTGAACGGCGTCAGCAGCGCCCGCGGGTAGAGCCGCTTGCTGAGCACGACGTTGACCTCGAGACCGAGCATTGCCATCACGGTGGCGATGTAGATCAGCGCGACCAGCCCGAGCACGACCGCGAACACCGCGTTCATCTCGTTGGCCTTCTTGACCACGTGCTCGACGTACGCGCCACCCAGCACCTGCAGCAGCTGCCACAGCAGGGCGATCAGCGCGGCTCCGGGCAGGACGTCGCGCAGTCGCTCCTTCTGCGGCGTCGACAGCCGCATCATCGCGGCCAGCACGCCGGCGTTGACGACGACCGCGGCGACCACCGCGACCCAGTGCACCTCGGCACTGAGGTCGTCACCGAAGACCTCCAGGTGACTGCCCAGGCTGGTCAGGACGGCGATGAAGACCAGCGCGAGACCGGCGGCGACGAGCCACACCAGGCCGCGCAGCCGGCTCACGAAAGGGTTCAGCCGGATGTTGCGCGGGATCGCCCAGCAGACGTTGACCGCGTTGTGCGCCGCCTGGCCCAGCCCGACGATGCCGTACAGCGCGGTGACGGCGCCGATCACGACGGCCGACGTGCTGCCGCGCAGCCCCTCGGGTCGTCCGAGCTGGTCGCCCACGATCGGGAACTGCGCGAGCGCGGAGGAGAGGATGTCCTGCTGCAGCGACGGGTGCCCCTGCAGCACGAAGCCCAGCACCGAGGACCCGATCAGCAGCATCGGGAAGATCGCGATGAACGCGTAGTAGGTCAGGACCGAGGCGAGGTAGCCGCCCTGGTCGTCGAAGAACTTGTAGACGACGGCGATCGGGAACCCGAGGAGACGATGGCGCCGCTGGAAGTCGTCGACGCGCTCCACGAGGTCGGGCACAGGGACACGCTACGGCGCCCCGAGGGCTCCTAGAGCTTCGACATCTTGTGGAACGGGCTCGGAATCCGCACGGTCTGCGAGCCGAAGTCGACCGTCACCGCCGCCACCTCGACGCTCACCACGCGGCCCATCCCGTAGGCGTCGTGGGAGATCAGGTCGGCGACCGCGTACTCCTCGATCGTGGGCACAGGATCGGGCTGGAAGGGGCTGCTGGCCAGGTGCCGCCGCCGAGCTGGAGTGGTCATCGCTTCAAGTATCCACCCTGGGCCGCCCGTGCGACGAATTCGAGACGAGAAAGTCCCACCAACGGTGGTGGAGCCCGTCGAAACCCGCCTCAGGGCGCGTAGGCCTCGATCGCCTCGACCGCCCGCCGCAGGAAGGCGTCCTCGCCGAAGGTGTTGAGCTTGAAGAACATCGCCTCGCTGCCGCCCGAGGTCGTCGCCGACAGCGCGATCTGGTCGCCGACGGACAGGATGCTGATGCTCAGGCTCACCCGGTTGCCGCCGAAGGCGCTGTACCGCTCGTACACGCGCACCACCATCCGCGCGTCACCGATCCGCTGGTCGGCACCGCTCTCGTACTTCGCGGTGATGCTGCCCGCCGGGATCGCCTCGTCCAGGTGGCTGACGAGGCGGTCGACGTCTCCGGTCAGCTCGTGCTCGTAGTGCGCCATGCCGACACGCTAGAGCCGGCGGACCTCAGTGCTGGTGCACGCCGCGCAGGGGTGCCCCGTGCTGCCACGGCTCGCGGGAGAGGTAGCCCTCGCGCTTCGCCGCGTAGAGCCCGACGAGGATCGCCACCGCCTCGGAGATCGCGGCTCCCCAGACGTAGCCGCCGGTCCAGTGGTCGTGCACGCCGAACAGGCCCACGGTGGTCGCGATCGTGAACGCACCGAGCGTCGAGAGTCCGAAGCCGACCGCCAGCAGCAGCGGCAGCCAGTGCCGCCAGGTGAGCAGCAGCACCGCGATCACCAGGCCGCCGATCGCGTTCATCATGAACGCCGGCCCGACGCTCTGGTCGCGCACTCCGTTGAACCACATCCGCAGGTGCAGCAGTGCCGACACGGTGACTGCTACCGCAACGACCAATCGTGCGCGCATCGCTCATCTCCGTCCGTCGCACGGGAGCCCGACGGGTGCCGGGATCCTCACCCCTGACTACGGGCCGGACCGGGAACCGGTTCAGCGTTCGGGGCTCAGTCGGCGTCGAGACCCCGCTCGATGGCGTAGCGGGTGAGCTCGACCCGGTTGTGCATCTGCAGCTTGGTGAGGGTGTTCTGCACGTGGTTCTGCACGGTGCGGTGCGAGAGGACGAGGCGCTCGGCGATCTGCCGGTAGGACAGCCCCTTCGCCACCATCTTGAGGACCTCGGTCTCGCGGTCGGTCAGGCTCGGCTCGGCCGGGTCGGTCGTCGGCGCGTCGGAGATCCGCTGGAACTCGCCCAGCACGAGCCCGGCGAGACCGGCGGTGAAGACCGGATCGCCCTGGGCCACACGGCGTACGGCGCTCAGCAGCTCCTCGCGCGAGGCGGACTTCACCAGGTAGCCGGTCGCGCCAGCCTTCACTGCCGCCAGTACGTCGGCGTGCTCACCGGACGCGGACAGGACGAGCACCCGCACGTCCGGGTCCTGGCGGACGATCTCGGCAGTGACCGCGACGCCGTCGGGAGCCGGGATCTGCAGGTCGAGGACGACGACCTCGGGCCGTGCCGCCGGAAACCGGGCCAGGGCCTCGCGCCCGTCGGCGGCCACCGCGACGACGTCGAGGCCGGCCGCGACGAGGTCGCGCTCGACGGCGTCGCGCCACAGCGGGTGGTCGTCGACCACCATCACGCGCAGGGGCGCCTCGGGCTCAGTCATCACCGCGACCCTAGGCGAGAGCGGCGCGTCGTGGGACCACGAGCTCCCACTCCGTGCCGAAGTCACCGGTGACGAGCTCGGCGGTGCCACCCAGGTCGGCGACCCGGCCGCGGATCGACTCGGCCACGCCGAGCCGGCCGTCGGCCGCCGCCTGCTCGAGGCGGCCCGCCGGGATGCCGGGTCCGTCGTCGCGCACCGACAGCTCGACGTGGTCGGGGAACGCCTGCAGCAGCACCCATGCCGGTGCGTCCTCGCCGACGTGGAGCCGCACGTTGTCCAGGCACGCCCTCGCGACGGCGAGGAGCTCGCGAGCCGTCGCGGCAGGGAGCTCGACGGGTACGCCTGGCGTCGAGACGGTGACGGTGCCGGAGCGCTCCAGCGTGCTGAGCTCGACGACGAGGTCGACCGTGTCCGGTGCGTGCGTCGTGACGGCCTCCTGCGCACGGATCAGCCGGCGCAGCTCGCGCTCCTGCTCGCCGGCCAGTCGGCCGAGCTCGGCCGCGTCACCGCCGAGCTCCCGGCCGCGCCGCTGCACCAGCGCGAGCACCTGCAGCACGCCGTCATGGACCGCGCGCGCCAGACGGGCCCGTTCGGCCGCCATCGCGGCGTCACGCTCGGCGACCTCGCGTGCCGTCGCCATCTGCTGCAGCGACTGGCACATGAACCCGACGATCGCGCCGCCGATGACCAGCAGGAACGCGTTGCCGTAGTCGGACTGCCGCACCTCCTGGCGCAGCGAGAGGTCGACCGTGGCCAGCAGCAGCCCGGCGAGAAGACCACCGACCCACCGGTACTGCATCGCCCACGCCAGCAGCGCGGCCATGACCCAGAAGCCGGGCACCGTGGCGTGGAAGCCGTCACCCTTCACCACCGGCGTCACGACCAGCAGTGCCAGCGCGATCGCCAGGTCGGCGCCCAGGAGCAGGAAGGTACGCCGGCGCGGGTCGGCGTACGCCCAGGTGGCGAAGGCCGTCCACAGCACCATGGTTCCGACGCACGCCGCCCCGCCGACCGGGTGGTCGAAGTTGTCGGAGCGGTAGACGTTCAGCGCGACGGCGTTGACCAGGACGATCACACGCAGCACCGCGAGCGCGCGGAAGAGGCCGTCCTGGACAGCGACGGCGGCAGGGGATGTCCACGAGCTCACACGCGGCAGTGTGGCACTCCGGATGGGCGCGGAACTGAGTATGCGTACCGATGTGGTGCCCATGCCTGCACGGCGACAGTTGCGGGATGGATACTCCGATTCCCGCCAAGAACACCTCGGCCTTCTTCGCCCAGTCCGCCATCGCGTTCGGCGTCGCTCTCTTCGCGGTCCTGATCGCCATCTACTACCTGCCGGCCGACGGCTGGCCCAAGGCGTTCCTCTGCCTCGGCACGCTGTTCCTGACCACCTCGTCGTTCACCCTGGCCAAGTGCATCCGCGACGCACAGGAGACCCAGCACGTGGTCTCCCGCCTCGACCAGGCGCGCGTCGACCGGCTCCTCGCCGAGCACGACCCGTGGAAGGAGGTCGGCTGACTCGTCGCTCAGGCGGTCTGGACGCGCCGCAGCAGCACGACGCCGTACGCGAGCGCTGCGACCAGAGCCACCGCGGCGTCGGAGAACATCAGTCCCCGGCCCCACTCGACGGAGGTGTAGGAGTTGGTGACAGCGGCGGCCAGCAGGACGACGCCGGCACCGCCGAACGCGGTGGCCCCGATGGCGGGCACGACACCGTCGACCGGCGCGCTGGCGCGCCGTCGCACGACCCGCAGCACCACCAGGCTCCCGACCAGGCACAGCAGCGCGAAGCCGCCGCGCAGCACGAGGCTGTCGTCGGCGTTCTCCGCGGCCGCCGCGGCGTACCAGTCACGGGCACTCGGGTGGACGGCCAGCCAGTGCGCCACGGTGGCGTGCGACGGCAGATAGCTGTGCGGAGGCCCGTAGGCGCTGGTCGTGGAGGTCACCAAGGCGACGAGCCGGGCGAGCAGTGTGCCGGCGAGGACCGCCGCTGACCCGACGGCGCCGAGCTGTGCAGCGCCAGCGACCAGTGGCGCGACGCGAGAAAGGATCGGGCCGTTGGCGGCGGCGGCCACCTGCCGCGGCGTGCCGAACCGCTCGACCGCGCGACGCTGCGCGTCGTCGGCATGGGCGCCGGCCGCTTCCTCGCGCGCGGCCGTGTCGCGCAGGTGCTCCTCGGCCTCGGCGAGGAAGCGTCGGGCGCGCGTCGGGCCGACCCGCAGCCGGGTCGCCAGCTCGTCGAGGAAGCTGTCGATCGCGTCCATCACGCCGTCCCCAGCACGGTGCTCATGCTCGCCGAGAAGC
>JAEKKP010000159.1 GCA_019510315.1 Propionibacteriales bacterium | reverse complement strand
GGCAAGACCACGGTGGCCCTGCACGCGGTGGCCAACGCCCAGGCGGCCGGCGGCATCGTGGCGTTCATCGACGCCGAGCACGCGCTCGACCCCGACTACGCCAAGGCCCTCGGCGTCGACACCGACGCGCTGCTGGTCTCTCAGCCCGACTCCGGTGAGCAGGCGCTCGAGATCGCCGACATGCTGGTCCGCTCCGGCGCGCTCGACCTGGTCGTCATCGACTCGGTGGCCGCCCTGGTGCCGCGCGCCGAGATCGAGGGCGAGATGGGCGACAGCCACGTCGGCCTCCAGGCCCGGCTGATGAGCCAGGCGCTGCGCAAGATGACCGGTGCCCTCAACAACTCCAACACCACCGCGATCTTCATCAACCAGCTGCGCGAGAAGATCGGCGTGATGTTCGGCTCGCCCGAGACGACCACCGGTGGCCGGGCGCTGAAGTTCTACTCCTCGGTGCGGCTCGACGTACGCCGGATCGAGACGCTCAAGGACGGCACCGACATGGTCGGCAACCGCACCCGGGTCAAGGTCGTGAAGAACAAGGTCGCGCCGCCGTTCAAGCAGGCCGAGTTCGACATCATGTACGGCAAGGGGATCAGCCGCGAGGGCGGCCTGATCGACGTCGGTGTCGAGGCGGGCATCATCCGCAAGGCCGGCGCCTGGTACACCTACGAGGGCGACCAGCTCGGCCAGGGCAAGGAGAACTCCCGCGCCTTCCTCAAGGACAACCCCGACCTCGCCAACGAGATCGAGAAGCGGATCCTCGAGCACCTCGGCATCGGCCCGTCGGTCGACGCCCCGGCCGAGCCGGTGGTAGACCCCGACGGCATCGACTTCTAGGAGTCCCGGTGGTTGAGGAGGTTGCGCAGCAACCGTCTCGAAACCCCGCGGCGTTCGAGGCCGAGGTCGAGGACCGCGACCTCGGGCCCGAGGCCGACCCGGAGTCCGTGGCGCGCAAGATCCTCCTCGACCAGCTGACCGGTCGGGCCAGGAGCCGGTCAGACCTGGAGAAGAAGCTCGCGCAGCGCAACGTGCCGGCCGAGGTGGCGACCAGGCTCCTCGACCGGTTCGAGGAGGTCGGGCTGGTCGACGACGCCGCATTCGCACGCGAGTGGGTGGCGCAGCGCCAGGAGGGGCGCGGTCTCGCCCGGCGAGCCCTGGCCCAGGAGCTGCGCCGCAAGGGCATCGACGACGAGGTGGCCCGCGACGCGCTCGGTGCGGTCGATGAGGACGACGAGGTCGAGTCCGCCCGCGTCCTGGTGCAGCGCAAGCTGCGCTCGGTCCGGGGGCTCGAGACCGACAAGGCCGTGCGCCGGCTGGTCGCCATGCTGGCGCGCAAGGGTCATTCGAGCGGGGTTGCCTACCGGGTGGTGCGCGAGGAGCTCAACGCGGACCTCGCCGATCCAGAGCACCAGGGCCTTTAGCCGCCGAGGGCCGCCAGCATCGCCACACCCTCGTCGGAGAGCGTGCCGTGCTCCTTCGCCACCCGCGACCAGTCCCGCACCATGTCGGCGAACTTCTGCGGGTTGTAGATGTCCTCCTCGCGGGTCAGGTTGCCGGTGTCGTCGAAGGTCAGGATGGTGATGTTCGAGGCCTCGTGCACCGACCCGTCGCCGGGGTCACGCATGATGTTGCGGATCTCGCAGATCACCCGGTTCGTCGGCGGGTCGAAGACGGACCACGCCGGCGGGAAACCCACCATCTCGCTGCCCGGATAGGTCGTCATCGTCTTGACGATCCAGGGCCGGATCTCCTCGCGGCCGGTGAAGTCTCCGTAGACGTGCTCGCAGTACGTCGCGTCCTCGGTGAACAGGTCGGCGAAGCTCGACCACTCTCCCGACGCGGCGATCTCCTCGACCGCGTGCACGTAGCGCTCGAAGCCGGACTGCAACACGTTCTCGTTCTGGGTCACCGCGCCATCAAACCATTCCCGGCAGACTGGGGGAATGCAGTTCGAGGTGCTCCGGGCCCAGGTGCAGGACGGTGAGTCCTGGGCGGAGGCCGCCGATCGGACTGCAGTCGGCGCTGGTCCCGTGCTGGCCGTCGACCTCTCCGGTGACCCCCTGAGGTGGCGGCTCGACGACGAGCACAGGTTCTCGATCCGGCCGATGACGCCGGGCGACTTCCCGGACGTCTCGCGCTGGGTCAACGAGCCGCACGTCGCGCGGTGGTGGGACGAGCACAGAAGTAGGGAGCAGGTTGCGGCGCACTACGGTCCGGCACTCCGCGGCGAGGACCCGACACGGATGTGGATCTGGGAGGTCAACGGTCGCTCGGTCGGGTTCTCGCAGGACTACCGGATCAGCGACCACCCGGACTACGCCCTGCTGTCGTCCCGTCCCGACGCCGTCGGCTTCGACTACGCCCTCGGGGAGCCGGCGTTCGTGGGCCGTGGCCTCGGCACCAGCCTGCTCTGGGTCTTCCTGCGCGACATCGTCTGGCCGGCGTACCCGGGCGTCGGGGAGTTCTTCGCGGCTCCCGACCATCGCAACGCCGCGTCGTTGCGGGTGCTCGAGAAGCTCGGGTTCAGCCAGGGCGTGTGGTTCGACGAGCCCGGCCCGTACGGACGCACAGACACGGTCGTCGGCTGTTCGCTCGATGTGGCACAGGTCATAGGTCTCTCCTAGTTACTCGGGAGTAACGTAGGGACATGGCCAATGTCGCTGATCTGTACAAGAAGTCCACCGCGATCCCCCTGGTGGGCGACCGGCTGTTCTCCCTCGCCTTCGCCCAGAAGGCGCCGTACTTCTGGAGCATCCGGCCGCGGTTCACCGTGATCGAGCCGAACCACGCCGAGCTGGTGATCCCGAAGCGCCGCGCGGTCCAGAACCACATCGGCACGGTGCACGCGATCGCGCTCTGCAACGGGCTCGAGGCGGCGATGGGCGCCCTGGCCGAAGCGACCATTCCCAGCAACAAGCGCTGGATCCCCAAGGGGATGGAGATCAGCTACACCGCCAAGGCGACCACGGACATCACCTGCATCGCCGAGACCGATCCCGAGCAGTGGACCGGCGACGACCCGGACCTGCCGGTGCGGGTCCGCGGCGTCCGCAAGGACGGCACCGTCGTGATCGAGGGCGTCATCCGTCTGCACGTCACCGAGAAGCCGTCCCGCCCCTGACATTCGACGGGGGTCGTGTGACGCAGGACTCCGTCGTGACCACCGATTTCGTACCTCGGTAGGACGCGCCGGCCGCGCCGGTCCCTCAGCATCGAGGGATGAGCACCCCTCCCGGTGACTCGTCGGTGCTCGGGCGCCTGGCGGGCTTCACGATCGCGCGCGCGCCGTGGCTGATCGGCGGCTGGCTGCTCTTCGTGGTCGCCGTCAACGTCCTGGTGCCGCAGCTGGAGACGGTCGTGGGCCGGGACAGCACGCCGTTCGTCCCGACGACCGCGCCGTCGCTGCGGGCCGTCAAGGCGATGGACGACACCTTCGGCAACGGCCGCAGCCGGTCGTTCATCGCCGTGGTCGTCGAGCGAGACAGCGGCCTCACCGCAGCCGACCGTGCCTACGTCACGCGGCTCGCGGCGGACCTGGGACGCGACTCGCACGTCGCGTGGGTGCAGGACCTCAGCGAGCCGCAGCTGCGCAAGGCGCTCACCAGCAGGGACGGGAAGGCGATGTACTTCCAGGTCGGCGTGTCCGGGTACACCGGCGCACCGACCTCGGTGAAGCAGGTCGACGCGGTCCGCGACGAGGCAGAGCGGGGCAAGCCGACCGGGCTCGACGTCGCGGTCACCGGGTCCTCGGCCACGATCACCGACATGGTGGTGCAGGTCGAGCACAGCATCATCAAGATCACGATCGTCACGCTCGTGCTGATCGCCATCATCTTGATGGTGATCTACCGCTCGGTGGTGGTCACCGGCTTCGTCCTGGGTGTCATCGGCATCGCGCTCGCCGCCGCACGCGGTGTCACGGCCTTCCTCGGACTGCACCTCTTCCACGTCTCGACCTTCACCGGATCGTTCCTCACCGGGGTCGTCCTCGGAGCGACGACCGACTACGCGATCTTCATGATCAGCCGCTTCCACGAGCTCCGGCGCGCTGGTGTGCCGGCTCGCGAGGCAGCGCGCACGGCCTCGGCCAAGGTGTCGGCGGTGATCGTCGGCTCGGCGTTCACCGTGGCCCTGGCGACCGTCAGCCTCGGGCTGGCTCACGTGGGGCTCTTCCGGACCACCGGGCCGCCGATCGCCGTCAGTGTGCTGGTTGCCCTGGGGATCTCGCTCACGATGACGCCGCCGGTGATCGCGCTGCTCGGTGAACGCGGCCTCCTGGAGCCACGGCCCCGTGCAGCGGCCGGCCGCTGGGACCGGCTCGGTGCGCTCGTCATCGCCCGCCCCGGTCGCGTGTTCGCCGCCGGGCTGCTCCCGCTCCTCGTCCTGGCAGCGCTGTTCCCGCTGTTCAAGCCCAGCTACGACGAGCGCCGCGTGCAGCCCGGCGACACCGAGAGCAACGACGGCTACGCGCTCATGGATGCGCACTACCCGCGCAACGAGGCGCTCCCCGACTTCGTCCTCATCACTGCCGACCACGACCTGCGCAACGAGCACGACCTGGTGACACTCGAGCAGGCGGCCGACGCGGCCGCACAGGTCCCTGGTGTCGGGCTCGTCCGTGGCGTCACCCGGCCCACGGGCACGACGATCAGCCAGGCCTCGCTGGGTCACCAGGCGGGCGTCATCGGCAAGCGGCTGGCCCGGGCCGGCGACAAGGTCGCGGCCGGCCGCAAGGACACCGATCGCCTCGTCACCGGTGCCGGTCAGCTGAGCTCCGGAGCCACCCGGCTCGCGGACGGTGCCGACGCGGCTGCGACCGGTGCCGGGCAGCTGCTCGACGGCGCAGAGGACCTTCACCGGGGGCTCGAGCGGCTGGTCGTGGGCACCGGCCAGGCCCGCGCGGGCAGCGCGGACCTCCGGTCCGGTGCCGCGGCGCTCGCGGACGGACTGGAGACCGCCGTCTCCCAGACCCAGGTCGCGGTCGACGGTCTCGGGCTCGCCTACGACGCGCTCGCGACGAAGAGCCTGACCTGCGGGCTGGACCCTGCGTGCAGGGCGGCCCGCGCCGGGATCCGACAGATCTACCTCGCCGAGCGCGACCAGCTCGTCCCCGGTCTGCGCTCGGCAGCGGCCGGAGCGCGTCAGCTCGCCTCCGGAGCCGGGGATCTCGGCACCGGACTCGCCCGGGTCCGGGCCGGGCTCGAGGCAGCCGAGCGCGGGGCGAACCGGCTGACCGCAGGACAGCGAACCATGCGCACGAGCCTCGGCCAGCTCGCCTCCGGCACCGGACAGGTCGCCGCGGCCGGCGACCTCGTCGAGCACGGCACCGGCCAGCTGGCGGACTCCGTCGACCGACTTGGGACGGGACTGGACACCGCGGCGTCGTACCTGCGCCGGGCCGCGAAGGCGACCAGCGACGACCCCGACAGCGGTGGCTTCTACCTGCCACCGAGCGCGCTCGACGACCCGCGGTTCGCGCTGTCCAGCGGCGCCTACCTGTCGCGGGACGGCCGGGTCGCGCGCCTGATCGTGCTCGGCGACACCAACGCCTTCGGGCACGAGGCGGCTGCGCGGATCGGCACGATCGCCGACACGGTCCGGCACAGCCTGCGGGGCACTGCTCTCGAGCACAGCATCGTGACGACGACGGGAATGGCCGCGACCAACGCCGACATCGCCGAGCTCTCGCAGTCGGACTTCCGGCTGGTCGCCGGCGTCGCACTGCTGGCGGTGTTCCTCGTGCTGCTGTTCCTGATCCGGAGCTTGGTGGCCGCCACGGCCTTGCTGGCCTCGGTCGTGCTCTCGTACGCCGCCACCATGGGCCTCTCGGTCCTCGTCTGGCAGATCCTGATCGGCACGCCCATCGAGTGGACCGTCGGCTGCATCGCCTTCGTGCTGCTGGTCGCGGTCGGAGCCGACTACAACCTGCTGCTCATCAAAAGGGTGCACGAGGAGTCGCCGGACGGTTCGCGGGCCGGCGTGGCGCGAGCGGTGTCGCTGACCGGCGGAGTGATCACGGCGGCCGGCGTGATCTTCGCGGGCAGCATGTTCGCAATGATGAGCGGCAGCGTGACGACGCTCGTGCAGCTCGGCTTCACGGTCGGGGTCGGGCTGCTGCTGGACACCTTCGTCGTCCGCACGATGGTCGTGCCGGCCTTCGCGGCCCTCGTCGGACCACGGCTGTGGTGGCCGGCGCGGGCGACGTCGCAACCGTGACGCAGGAGCTGCCGGATCTCCTCGGCCGACCGTAAGGCTGCGTTCAGCAAGGCTGCCTAGGTTGGCGCCATGCGTGGTGTCGTTCCGCGGGGCGTCGCCGGCTCTGTCCTGGTCGCGACCGGTGGCTTCTGCTACGACCGGTTGCCGCGCGACACCTGGATGGACCGGGTCCCGGTCCTCTGGACGGTCCGGCACTCGGCGCACCCGCAAGGCGTGGGACTCGCCCTCAGCGTCGCCGGACTGCTGCTCCTGACCTGGGCCTGGTGGGACCTCCGGCACCAGGTGCGGGGTGACGTGGACGGCGTCCACCGGGTGCGCGTCGCGACCGGTGCCTGGGCCCTGCCACTCCTGCTCGCGCCGCCGTTGTTCAGCGGCGACGGCTGGAGCTACGTCGCCACCGGCGCCCTGACAGGACGCGGGCTGTCGCCGTACCAGTGGACCCCCGCTGCCTTGCCCACTCCGTTGCGCTCAGGCGTCGCGCCCCACTGGCTCTTCACGCCGTCGCCGTACGGACCGCTGTCACTGGCGTGGGGCGGTCTCATGTCGCGCGTGACCCAGGACCCGTGGGCGCTGCTGACCTGGTACCGCGTCCTCGCCGTCGGCAGCCTCGCGCTGCTGGCGTGGGCCGTACCCCGCGTCGCAAGCCGGGCAGGGCAGGACCCGGTCGAGGCGTCGGCCCTCGTCGTCGCGAGCCCCTTCGTGCTGGTCCACGGGATCGGTGGGCTCCACAACGACCTCGTGCTCGCTGCCCTGGTGGTGGCAGCGCTGGCGGTCACGCGGCCGGGTCGTTGGATCCCCGGGGCGCTGCTCGTCGGCGTGGCGGCGGCCGTGAAGGCGCCGGGCATCCTCGGTGCCGTCGGCGTCGTGCTGCTGTCCCTCGCCCCCGGCGCGAGTCGGCTGGCCCGCCTCGGACGTGCGCTGGCCGTCGGCGCGACCGGGGTCGTCGTGCTGCTCGCGGCCGGCTGGCTGACCGGGCTGGGCACCGGGTGGATCCATGCATTGCTCGTGCCCGAGGGGGAGCG
>JAEKKP010000270.1 GCA_019510315.1 Propionibacteriales bacterium | reverse complement strand
GCCTTCTCCGGGCTGGCCTGGCTCTCGACCACCTCGTCGAAGGTGCGCTTCATGTCGAGCATCATCGCGTCGAGGGTCCCGGAAACCTCGGTGGTTGAGCCTGTCGACCCATCGACAGGCTCAGGGACCGGCGAGCGGCTGACGCCGGGCACCGGACGAGGGGTGTTGTCGAGCGCCTCGATGCCCATGCTCTGCGCCAGCCGCCGCGCCGGGTCGATGGTGAGCACCACGACCTTGCGGCCGCGCTCGGCGGCCCGCAGCGCCAGGGAGGCCGCGGTCGTCGTCTTGCCCACGCCGCCCGAGCCGCAGCAGACGATGATCCGGCGCCCCGGGTCGTCGAGCAGGGCGTCGACGTCGAGCTGCCGTGCGGGTGCGTGCGAGGCGGTCATCGGACCCACGCGCGGGTTGGCCCTGGTCATGCGAGTCCCTGCTCGCGCAACGACTCGGCCAGCTCGTACAGGCCGCCGAGGTCGACACCACCCGGCAGCTGTCCGAGCTCGTACGCCGGCACGCCGATCTTCTCGACGAGCGCGCGCTGGCTGTCCTCGAGGCGGCGCCGCTCGGCGTGGTCACGGCCCTCGGCGACGAGCGTCTCGACGAGCGCGGGGGTCGCGTCGATCCCGGCCGACGTCAGTGCCTTGGTCAGCGCCGCCGTGTCGATGGCGCCGTCGAGCAGGGATGCGCGGGCCTCGTCGTCGAGGTCCTGCGGCCGGACCAGGTTCACGATCACCGACCCGACCGGGAGCCGCGCCTCGCGCAGCTCGGCGACCCCGTCGATGGTCTCCTGCACCGGCATCTCCTCCAGCACCGTCACCAGGTGCACGGCCGTGCGTGGCGACCGCAGCAGCGTCATGACGGTGTCGGCCTGGGACTTGATCGGACCCATCTTCGCCAGTCCGGCGAGCTCGCTGTTGACGTTGAGGAACTGCGCGATCCGGCCGGTCGGCGGCGCGTCGAGCACCAGGGCGTCGTACCGGCGGGCGTTCTTGTTGCGCGAGTTGCGCTGCGCGGCCTCGTAGACCTTGCCGGTGAGCAGCACGTCGCGGACACCCGGCGCGATGGTGGTGGCGAAGTCGATCACCCCGAAGCGGTCGAGCGCCTTGCCCGCCCGCCCGAGGCGGTAGTACATCGAGAGGTACTCCAGCAGCGCGGCCTCGGCGTCGATCGCGAGGGCGTAGACGTCGCCGTGCCCATGCTCGGTCGCGCGTGCGATCCGCCGCTCCTCGTAGGGGAGTGGCGGCACGTCGAACATCTGCGCGATGCCCTGCCGGCCCTCGACCTCGCAGAGCAGCACGGTCTTGCCACGTGACGCCAGCGCCAGCGCCAGGCTTGCCGCGACGGTCGACTTCCCGGTGCCACCCTTGCCCGTGACGATGTGCAGCTGCACGTCGGGGAAGTCCGAGGTTGCCGTGGCCATGGTGGGAGCCTAGAACTTGGGGCCCGATCGGGGTCCAGCATCCACCGCCGCTCACGTGACTAGGATCACGGGGGATCCGGCCGGAGCCGGGGCGATGCGGGAGGTGGACGGGCGTGGACAAGGTCGTCGCGAGCGCGGCCGAGGCGGTGGCCGACGTCACCAGCGGTGCGACGCTGGCGGTCGGCGGGTTCGGGCTGTGTGGCATTCCGTCGGTGCTCATCGACGCTCGTACGTCGGGGAGAACAAGGAGTTCGCCCGGCAGTACCTCCACGGCGAGCTGGAGGTCGAGCTGACGCCGCAGGGCACGCTGGCCGAGCGGATGCGTGCCGGCGGGTCGGGCATCGCCGCGTTCTTCACCGCGACCGGCGGCGGCACCCAGGTGGCCGAGGGCGGTCTGCCGTGGCGGTACGACACCGAGGGCAACGTGACCGTGGCCAGCCCACCGAAGGAGACACGAGTCTTCGGTGACCGTGAGTTCGTCCTCGAGGAGGCGATCACCGCGGACTTCGGACTCGTGCGCGCCTGGAAGGGCGACCGGCACGGCAACCTCGTCTACCGCGACTCCGCACGCAACTTCAACCCGCTGGCCGCGATGTGCGGTCGCGTCACGATCGCCGAGGTCGAGCACCTCGTCGAGCCGGGAGACATCGACCCCAACGACGTGCACACCCCGGGTGTCTTCGTGCAGCGCGTGCTGGCACTGACGCCGGAGCAGGCTGCGGACAAGCGGATCGAGAAGCGCACCGTGCGGGAGCGTCCAGGAGCGAGCACAGAGGAAGCAGGCGCGTGATGGGCTGGACGCGTGAGCAGATGGCCGCCAGGGCGGCCGCGGAGCTGACCGACGGGTCCTACGTCAACCTGGGGATCGGATTGCCGACGCTGGTGCCGAACTACGTGGCCGACGACGTGGAGCTGGTGCTCCAGTCGGAGAACGGCATCCTCGGCGTCGGTCCCTACCCGTACGCCGGGGAGGAGGACCCCGACCTGATCAACGCAGGCAAGGAGACCGTCACGCTGCGACGCGGGGCGTCGTTCTTCGACTCCGCCACCTCGTTCGGGATGATCCGTGGCGGCAAGATCGACGCCGCGATCCTCGGGGCCATGCAGGTCTCGGCGTCCGGTGACATCGCGAACTGGATGATCCCCGGCAAGATGGTCAAGGGCATGGGCGGCGCGATGGACCTCGTCCACGGAGCCAAGCGAGTGATCGTGCTCATGGAGCACGTCTCGAAGGACGGCGAGTTCAAGATCGTCAACGAGTGCTCGCTGCCCTACACGGGTCGGGCCGTCGTCCAGCGGATCATCACGGATCTCTGCGTGATCGACGTGATCCCCGCCTCCGAAGGTGGCGGCCTCCGGCTCGTCGAGCTGGCCCCCGACGTCACCGAGGACGAGGTGCGGCAGAAGACGGAGCCGACGCTAGACGCGTAAGTCGAAGGGGTCGCACGCTGCGCCCCACTCATCACGCACGCTGGCTGCGTTGTCGTCGTCGACGGCCAAACCCGGGCCGCCTTCCTCCTCCGCCTTGCCATCGCACGCGCTGAGCGGCGCTCGCTTGCACGACCCCTTCGACTCACCCGTCTAGTGCGCTGAGCACGGCGGACCACGCGGTCGACCCCGGCTCGATCACCTCGTAGTGGCCACCCGGGACCTCCTCGAGCCGCACCCAGGGGTGTCGGTCGACCAACCCGCGGCTCAGCGAGACCGGCACGACGTCGTCGTCGACGCCGTGCACGATCCGGATCTCGGCGGCCGGGCGCGCATCCAGGAGCACCATCGGGTCGGCCTCGTCGGGCTCGATCTCGCCGAGGAACGCCCGAGCCGCGTCGCTGCCGAGCCCGAGGCGCAGCGCCTCGCGCAGGTCGCACACCGGTGCGAGCCCGACCACCCGGTCCGCGGCGATGCCGGTCGTCGCCAGCCACAGCGCGAGGTGGCCGCCGGCCGAGTGCCCCAGCACCCGCATCGTGCCGACCTCGCGATCGATGCCGGCCAGCAGCTCGGGCAGGCGCGTCGCGGCGCGTTGCACGTCGGCTCCGGTCCGCGGCCACCCACCGGCGCCTCCTGGGCCGACTCGGCGGTACTCCGGCGTCGCGACCTGGAAGCCCTCGGCGGCGAGAGCGGCCG
>JAEKKP010000158.1 GCA_019510315.1 Propionibacteriales bacterium | reverse complement strand
CGGCGCGACCAGGATCACCGGGCGACCCTCGAGCAGGAAGCCGGGTCCGAGGGGGAAGGTCCGGCGGACGTTGCGGCGGTCCTCCAGCGTCACGGTGCCCAGATCGCGCTCGACCTTGACGACCTCGCCGCAGAAGTCGGTCTGGACCTCTTCGACGACGACGCCGAGCTCGGCCGGGGCCTCGACCGCGCGGCCGGCGCGGGGGACCCGCCAGTCCGTGGAGAGAGCGTCTGGGCCGTAGCGATCCGTGGTCACCGGCCAACGCTACGAGGCGCGGCCGGTCGAGCGGTGGAGGAGCGCGGGCATGTCCCGCCTTGACTCATGGAAGATCGCGATATATCGTCAACGTATCGAGAAGTTCGGCGACCGTTCACGGAGCCCTCGCCGCTCGACCACAGACGAAGGAGAAACACGATGTACAGCACCTCAGAGAACCCCTGGACCGCCGAGTTCGAAGCGGTCCGACGACAGCGCGGCCGTGGCCGCGGACACGGCCGGCACGGCTTCGGCCCCGGCTGGGGCGGCCCGATGGGCGGCCCGCCGCCGTGGGTCGCCCAGATGTTCGGCCCGCAGTGGGCCGGGCAGGGCGGTGGCCGCAGCAGCGGTCGGGCGCGGGTCCGGCGTGGCGACGTGCGCGCGGCGATCCTCGACGTGCTCGGCGCGTCCGCGGAGCCGCTCAACGGCTACCAGGTGATCCAGCAGATCGCCGAGCGCAGCCAAGGTGCGTGGAAGCCCAGCCCCGGCTCGGTCTACCCCACGATCGCGCAGCTGCAGGACGAAGGCCTCGTCGAGGACGCGCCCGAGGGCCGCAAGGCCCTGCGCCTCACCGACGAGGGACGGCGCCACGTCGAGGAGCACGCCGACCGGCTCAGCGCCATGTGGAGCGCGTTCGAGGAGGACGCCTCCGACGACGACGCCGGTGACCTGCGCCAGGTCATCGGTCAGACGGTCGGCGCGATCATCCAGGTCGCCTCGACCGGCACCCCCGACCAGCGCGACAAGGCCGTGGAGATCCTCGCCGACACCCGGCGCCGGCTCTACGGCCTGCTCGCCGAAGGACCCGACGAAGAGGAGTGAGCACGATGTCACGACGCCACACCGGTCCGGCGTACTGGCGGACCGACGCGCGGCCCGACCTGCGGCTGAGCGATGCCGACCGCGACGACGCGATCGTGCGGCTCAGCGAGCACTACGCCGCCGGCCGGCTCGACAAGGACGAGTTCGACGAGCGCAGCGATGCCGTGTGGTCGGCGAGGACCAGTGCCGACCTGGCGCCGGTCTTCGCGGACCTGGGGCCGACGCCCGCCGAGCGCGCCCGGTACAGGGCGAGGTACGGGCCCTGGGGCCGGCGTGGTTGGTTCCCCCTGCCGTTCCTGCCGGTCCTGTTCGTGCTGATCGCGCTCACGGTGATCACGCACATCCCGTTCGTGCTGCTGGCGTTCCTGGGCTGCATGTTCGTGTTCAGCCGCCGGCGTCGACGCAGTCACTGGTGAGCCTGGTGGCTCAGATCAGCGGCAGCCGCTTCTGCGCCCGTGGCAGGTGCTCGTACCCGCGTCGGACGGCGTCGGCAAGGGCCTCGCGCGGGTAGGGCCATTCGGCGGCGTCGAGGGCCTGGTCGAGCGGGACTCCCCGCCCGGCCAGGTCGCGGATCGTCTCGGCGACCACGCCGAGCGCTGCCCGCTGGTCCTCGACGAAGTCGCGCCGGACCGGCGCCCCGTGCCCCGGCACCACTACGGTGCCGGGGCCGATCAGGTTCAGCACCAGGTCCATCGTCGAGGGCCAGTCCATCGGGTAGCAGTCCGCGCCGAAGCCCGGCACCGCATCGCGCGCGGTCGACTCCTCGACCAGGTCGCCGGCCAGGACGACGTCGGCGTCCTCGACCCGTACGACGACGTCGCCGCTCGTGTGGCCGCGTCCGGGGTGCACCAGCTCGACGATCCGGTCGCCGAGGTCGACCGTGAGGGCCGAGGAGAACGTCCGGCGGGGGACCACCACCTCCGTGGCGACCAGCTCGGCGTACCGCTCGTCCTCGTCAGCCTCGGCGGCAGCCTGCGCGACGATCTCGGCGGCGTGCTGCGGCAACGCCGCGGCCGCTTCCTCGTGGGCGACCAGCTCAGCGCCCTCGGCAGCGAACACCCCGTTGCCGAAGGTGTGGTCGAAGTGCACGTGGGTGTTCACGGCCGCCACCAGTGGGGCCGTGGAGAGTCGTCGGAGATCGGCGAGCACCGCCCGTGCCGCGACATCGGACGCGTTGGTGTCGACCACCAGCAGGCCCTCCGACCCGGCCACCACGCTGACGTTGACGTCGAACCACTCGGAGCGCGCGACCCAGACCCGGTCGGCAACTTCAGCGAACATGCTCATGGGCGCAACCCTAGGGAGCGGACCTGAGGACCGCGCGCCTAGTAGACTTGGCACTCAACCTGCAGGAGTGCCAGCGACCCACCGGAGAGGGGGCGATGTGATCGAGGACCGCAAGCTCGCCGTGCTGCGCGCGATCGTCGAGGACTACGTCGCCACCCAGGAGCCGGTCGGCAGCAAGACCCTCGTGGAGCGCCACAAGCTCGGGGTGTCGCCGGCGACGGTGCGCAACGACATGGCGGCGCTCGAGGACGAGGGTCTGATCGCCCAGCCGCACACCAGCGCGGGCCGGATCCCGACCGACAAGGGCTACCGGTTCTTCGTCGACCGGCTGACCAGCCTCAAGCCGATGTCAGCCGCCGAGAGGCGCGCGATCGCGTCCTTCCTCGAGGGCGCGCACGACCTCGACGACGTCGTGCAGCGCAGCGTGCGGCTGCTCGCCCAGCTGACCCAGCAAGTCGCGATCGTGCAGTACCCGACGTTCGCCCGCTCGACGGTGCGCCACGTGGAGCTGGTCGCGCTGAGCACGTCGCGGCTGCTGGCGGTGCTGATCCTGTCGACCGGACGGGTGGAGCAGCGCGTGATCGAGGTGCCGGTCGAGCTGACCGACGACCTGATCGCTGACCTGCGCACGCGGGTGAACACGTCGGCCGCAGGCACGCAGATCTCCGACGCCGCCATGGCACTCGGCGACCTGCCCGACGAGGTCACCCCCGAGAGCCGGTCGACGTACTCCATCGTGGTGGCGGCCCTTGTCGAGGCGATGTCGGACCACAAGTCCGACGAGCGCGTGGTGGTGGGTGGCACCGCCAACCTGGCGCGTTTCGGCGACAGCTTCGAACAGTCGATCAAGCCGATGCTCGAGGCGCTCGAGGAGCACGTCGTGCTGCTCAAGCTGCTCGGCGAGGCGACCTCACCGACCGAGGTGACGGTGCGGATCGGGCACGAGGGGCCGATCGACCAGCTGTCCTCGACCTCCGTGGTCGCGACCGGCTACGGCGCCTCGAGGGAGGCCCTTGCCTCGCTCGGCATCGTCGGTCCGACCCGCATGGACTACCCCGGCACGATGTCCGCCGTTCGTGCCGTCGCCCGCTATGTCTCGACGATCCTCGACGAAGGATGAGCTGAACCTCGTGAGCCTCGACCCCTACGCCGTGCTCGGCATCGACCGCGACGCGGATGCCGACACGATCAAGAAGGCCTACCGCCGACTCGCCCGGCAGTACCACCCGGACGTCAACTCCGACCCGGGCGCTGCCGAGCGGTTCAAGGAGGTGTCGCACGCCTACGAGGTGCTCTCCGACCCGGAGAAGCGCCGCGTCTACGACCTCGGCGGCGACCCGTTCGGCGCCGGCGGCTTCGGTCAGGGTCCGGGCTTCTCGTTCACCGACATCATGGACGCCTTCTTCGGTGGCCAGCAGACCGCGGGCCGCGGCCCGCGACCCCGTCAGCGCCGGGGCCAGGACGCGTTGGTCCGTCTCGACCTCGAGCTGGCGGAGGCAGCCTTCGGGACCACTCGCGAGCTCAAGGTCGACACCGCCGTGCTCTGCTCGACCTGTCGTGGGTCCGGTGCGGCCGAGGGGTCCCGCCCGATCACCTGCGAGACCTGTCACGGTCGCGGCGAGGTGCAGCACGTGCAGCGGTCGTTCCTGGGTGAGATCCGCACTGTCCGTCCCTGTGCCGCCTGCCGCGGCTACGGCGAGATCATCCCCGACCCCTGCCGCGAGTGCGCCGGCGACGGCCGCGTGCGGTCCCGGCGCGCCATCACCGTGAAGATCCCCCCGGGCGTCGACACCGGCACCCGCGTGCAGCTGAGTGGCGAGGGCGAGGTCGGGCCGGGTGGCGGCCAGCCCGGCGACCTGTACGTCGAGGTCCACGTCGCGCCGCACCGGATCTTCGAGCGCGACGGGCTCGACCTGCGCTGCCGGGTCAGCATCCCGATGACGGCGGCCGCGCTCGGCACGAGCATCGACCTGCCGTTGCTCGAGGCCGACCTCGACACCGAGGACATCGAGGTGGAGCGATCGGTCACGCTGGAGATCGTCGGCGGCACGCAGTCCGGCACCGAGAAGGTGCTCCGCGGACGAGGTGTGCCGAGCCTCCGCTCGTCGGCCCGCGGTGACGTGGTCGTCACGATCGAGGTCGAGACCCCGACCAAGCTCGACGAGCGCCAGGAGCAGCTGCTGCGCGAGCTCGCCGAGGTACGTCGCGAGGAGTCACCCGACGGCCGCATCCAGCCGGCGCACAAGGGCATGTTCGGCCGCCTCCGCGACGCCTTCAACCAACGATGACCAGCATCCCGAGGTGAGCCTCCCGGTCTTCCTCTCCCCGTCCGTCACCGGCGTGCCTGTCGGCACGTCCATCGTCCTCGACGGCGACGAGGGCCGGCACGCGGCCACGGTGATGCGCATCCGCGTCGGCGAGCAGATCGCACTCACTGACGGCGCGGGCAGCTCGGCCACCTGCACCGTGACCGAGGCCGGCAAGGCAAGGCTCGCGGTGCGCGTCGACACAGTGCGGTACGCCGACCGGCCGTTGCCGAGCGTCACCGTCGTTCAGGCCATCCCGAAGGGCGACCGCGGTGAGCTCGCGGTCGAGATGCTCACCGAGATCGACGTGGACCGGATCGTGCCGTGGGCAGCCTCACGGTCCGTCGCGGTGTGGCGCGGTGAGCGGGCGGCGAAGTCGTTGGCCAGGTGGCGGGCCACCGCGCTCGCGGCCTCGAAGCAGGCGCGTCGGTCATGGCTGCCGGAGGTGACCGAGCAGGCATCGACCGACGACGTCGTCGCCCTGCTGCGCGAGGCCGACCTGGCGGTGGTGCTGCACGAGAGTGCGCGGGTGCCGCTGGCCGCCCTGCCCCTGGAAGGTGTCGAGCGGGTCGTCGTGGTGGTCGGACCCGAGGGCGGTCTGACCGACGAGGAGCTGGCAGCGTTCTCGGCGGCCGGCGGGGAAGTGGTCCGGCTGGGTTCGTCGGTCCTGCGCACCTCGACGGCCGGGGTCGTCGCCGCGTCAGCCCTCCTCGCCCGCACGATCCGGTGGAGCTGAGACGCGTGAGCGGATCAGCTCGATGGTGGTCGAGCAGCGAGTTCGGCTGAGGCACGAAGCCGAATCCGAGCGTGTCGAGACCTGCTGATCGCGACCTGCTGAGACTCGGCGGGACGGGCCTGGGGAGTTGGGTCAGCCCGTTCCCGCCGGGCCAAGGCGCATCGGCAGGTCTGCGACACAGCTCGCAGCCCCGCTGGGCCCGATGCGCCTTGGCCGTCGTAGCAGCTGCGGCCCCCCGCGCCACGGCCGCCACGGCCGCCCTGCACGTCCGCGGGACGACAGGGCGGGGCAGCATGCGGAGGGCGCCGTGCGCAGGACTGTGCGGCCCATCAGGGGCAAGTCCACGTCATGCACGGCCGTCTCCCGTCGCGAAGATGTTCGCGGTGTCGGCGGGGTCTGGGCCGGCTGTCGCCGGTCGCCCCAAGGGGACCGGTCGATACCGAAAAACCTACACCCGCCGCGCCTCGAACGACAGCCCCGCCCGCTGGCGAGGGCGCCTCCGAGGCGTAGAGTCGTTGGCAGGCCCGGGCCGATGTGCGGGTCATCCAATTCTCGCGCAGCGATGGGCGGCGACGATGTCCGACGACGAGCGCGTGGCGGCGGCCGACGCCGTCGGTCTCGGCCGGATCGCCGACTTCTGTCGGGTCGGCCTCGAACGCACCAGGGTCGATGCGGTGACCGTCACCTTCGCGAGCTCGCAGGTCGGTCCGGAGCTGGTGCACGCGACCGACGAGCTCTCCGAGCGCGTGGCCGAGCTCGAGTTCACCTTGGGCGAGGGCCCCGCCACCGACGCGCTGGCCTCCCGGATGCCGGCGTCCGCCGACGACCTCCTCGGCAGTGTCTCCGCACATCGATGGCCTCTGTTCGCACCCGAAGCCGTCGAGATCGGGATCCGGGCGGTGCAGGCCTATCCGATCCTGCTCGACGACACGGCTCTCGGATGCGTCGCGTTCCACTCGCGCCAACCGGCGCACTTCTCGACCGACGAGCACCAGCAAGCCGTCACCGTCACCGAGCTGATCGGGCTCTCGCTGGTCCACCCGTCGTCCGGCTCCGGGATCGGATCACGACTCCGGATGACCGTGCACCAAGCTGCAGGGATGGTCATGGTGCAGACCGGGCTGACCGTCACCGATGCCCTCGTGCTCCTGCGCACGACCGCTTTCAGCGAGAACACGCAGGTGTCTGACCTCGCGGCCGACGTCATCGCCGGCCGTCGCCGTTTCGGAAAGGTGGGGACCAATGTCCGCGAATGAAGATTCCGAAGACTTCGACCTGGCGGCGGAGCGCGCGGTCCGCGTCGCGCAGTCGTTCGTGACGCTGGCCGACACGTTGGTCGACGACTTCGACGTCGTCGACCTGCTGGACCGCCTGGTCGCAGAGTGCGTCGACCTCCTTGATGTCAGCGCTGCGGGCATCCTGCTCATGAACGGACAACGCTCCCTCGACGTGATGGCCAGCTCCGACGACGCCTCGCGGCTGATGGAGGTCTTCCAGCTCGGGACGCGATCGGGGCCCAGCATCGAGGTGATGGACACCGGTGTGGCCATCTACGTCGCGGACCGAGACGCGATCGCGTCACGCTGGCCGTCCTTCGCGCACGCGTTCTCGGACGCCGGGTTCGCCGCGATGTCGACGATCCCGATGCGTCTGCGCGAGGACACCATCGGTGCGCTGAACCTGTTCATCGCCTCGCCCCAGCAGCTCTCTGCCTTCGACCGCCGGCTCGCCCAGGCGATGGCCGACGTGGCGACGATCGGCATCCTCCAGCATCGCGCCGTCGACCACGTCTCCACGCTCGCCGGGCAGCTGCAGTACGCGCTCAACAGCCGGGTCTCGGTGGAGCAGGCGAAGGGCATGGTGGCGGAGTACGCCGGTGTCGACATGGGCCAGGCGTTCGAGGCGATCCGCTCCTTCTCGCGGCACGGCCGGCTGAAGATCAGCGACGTGGCCCAGTCGCTGGTCGAGCGGGA
>JAEKKP010000096.1 GCA_019510315.1 Propionibacteriales bacterium | reverse complement strand
TGATGGAGGACCCGGAGGGCAACGAGCTGTGCGCCTTCGTGCGCAGGCCGGATCGCGTGCTGGCGTACAAGGCCTACGAGGTGGTCGTAGACTGCGCCGACCCGCAGCGTCTCGGGCAGTGGTGGGCCGACGCCTTCGGGGTCGAGCTGAAGAGCGAGGAGGGGAAGGACTGGACGTGGCTCGAGGGCGTGCCCGGCTTCCCGATGCAGGCGTGGGTGTTCGGGACGGTGCCGGAGCCGAAGACGGTCAAGAACCGCGTGCACTGGGACCTGTACGGCGACGTCGCGTCCTTCGAGGCGCGTGGTGCGACGCGGCTGTCGACGATGCCGCGGTGGACGGTTCTCGCCGACCCGGAGGGCAACGAGTTCTGCGTGTTCCCGCCTCCGGCCGATGCCCGCTGAGGTTTCGACAGGCTCAACCACCGATCTGATGGCCTGACAAGATGGTCGGCATGGTCCTCGACATCACGGCCGGTGCCGTCGCACTGACGGAGGCTCTGGTCGACATCGAGTCGGTCAGCCGCAACGAGCAGCCGATCGCCGACGCGCTCGAGTCGGTGCTGCGCGGCATCGACCACCTCGACCTGACCAGGATCGGCAACTCCCTGGTCGCGCGGACCGATCTCGGCCGGGGCGAGCGCGTGGTGATCGCCGGGCACATCGACACCGTGCCGCTCAACGACAACCTGCCGTGCCGCAACGACGGCACCTACCTGCACGGGCTCGGCACCTGTGACATGAAGGGCGGCGTCGCCGTCGCGCTGCGACTCGCGGCCGGCGTGCCGGAGCCCAACCGGGACGTCACCTACGTGTTCTACGAGGCCGAGGAGATCGAGGCCGTCCACAACGGGCTGCGCAAGATCGCCGAGCAGCGGCCCGAGCTGCTCGAGGCCGACTTCGCGATCCTGATGGAGCCTTCCGACGGCGGCGTCGAGGCGGGCTGCCAGGGCACGGTGCGCGTCGACGTGCGCACCCGCGGGGAGCGGGCGCACTCGGCGCGCTCGTGGAAGGGCGTCAACGCCATCCACAAGGCGGCCGAGGTGCTCGAGCGGCTCAACCGGTACGACGCCCGCCGGCCCGTCATCGACGGGCTCGAGTACCACGAGGGACTCAATGCCGTCCTGATCAACGGCGGCGTCGCCACCAACGTCATTCCCGACGAGTGCGTGGTCAGCGTCAACTACCGGTTCGCCCCCGACCGCTCCGAGGCCGAGGCGCTGGAGTTCGTCCGGGAGTTCTTCGACGGCTTCGAGGTCACGGTCACCGACTCGGCGCCCGGAGCGCTGCCGGGCCTCGACGTGCCCGCGGCGAAGGCGTTCGTCGAGTCGGTCGGCGGCGAGGTGAAGCCGAAGTTCGGCTGGACCGACGTCGCGCGGTTCACCGGGCTCGGCGTACCGGCAGTGAACTTCGGGCCGGGCGACCCGTCCTTCGCCCACAAGCAGGACGAACACGTGCCGATCGCCCAGATCGAGCGCTGCGAGCAGGTGCTGCGGAACTGGCTGGCCGGCTGATGGCGGGCCCGCCCACCGCGCCGACCGATGCGTCCGGCGAGCACCCGCCACGACCGGTCAAGCGCAAGGGCCCGCTGTTCCTGCGCGACGAGCAGATCGACCTGTCGACCACCGACCAGCGGCTGCTCGACTCGCGCGGCACGTCCGACTGGGTGCACACCGACCCCTGGCGGGTGCTGCGCATCCAGGCCGAGTTCGTCGAGGGGTTCGGTGCGCTCGCGGAGCTCGGGCCTGCGATCGCGGTGTTCGGCAGTGCCCGGACGCCCCGCGACGATCCCTTCTACGCCCAGGGCGTCCAGCTCGGAGCCTCGCTCGCCCGGGAGGGCTTCGCCGTCATCACCGGTGGGGGCCCGGGTGCGATGGAGGCCGCCAACAAGGGGGCCGCGGGCGCCGGTGGTGTGAGCGTCGGGCTCGGCATCGAGCTGCCCTTCGAGGAGGGCATGAACGACTTCGTCAACGTCGGGGTCAACTTCCGCTACTTCTTCGCGCGCAAGACGATGTTCGTCAAGTACTCCCAGGGCTTCGCCGTGCTCCCGGGCGGGATGGGCACGTTCGACGAGCTGTTCGAGGCGATCACGCTCGTGCAGACCCGCAAGGTCACCTCGTTCCCCGTCGTCCTGATCGGCGTGGACTACTGGAGCGGGCTGATCGACTGGCTGCGCGACACCGTGCTGGCCACCAACAGGATCGCGCCGGCCGACCTCGAGATGCTCCAGCTCACCGACGACGTCGAGGAGGCCGTCTCGATCATGGTGGCCGCACGATGATGTGGTTCTTCGCGGTCCTGATCGTCCTGGCGATCGGCGGCGTGGCGGTCGTGGCGTCCGGCACCGGCGCGCCGCTCGCTCGCGCGTACGACGACCGGCCGGACGCCGTCGTACCGGCCGACCGGCCGTTGACGGCTGCCGACCTGCGGGCGCTGAGGTTCTCCACGGCGCTGCGTGGCTACCGCGCCAGCGAGGTCGACGCGCTCCTCGACAGACTCGCGGCACAGCTCGAAGGGTCCACGCCTCCGGAGTCCGGTTCGGGCACACTGAGTCCGTGACTCCCGAGCGCATCGCCTTCGTGCTCACCGCCCTCGCGGCGGTCGTCGTCGTCCTCACCCGTGTGCGGATGACCTCGCGCGAGGAGGAGGCGGCCGGCCGCGTCGACATCCCTCGCGCGCTCGTCAACGTGCACACCACGTTCGGGGTGCTGGCGCTCGGGCTGTGGGGCGTCTTCGTCCTCGGCCAGGTCGACATCATCTCCAAGGTCGACACCGTCTACGGGTACGCCGGCCTGGTCTGCTGGTGGGTCACCACCGTCGCCGGCCTGCTCATCCTGATGCGCTGGGTGCCCGCGCACGGCCGGCACGCCTCCGGGCCAGCGGCCGACTCGTGGGGCGAGGGCCCCGGTCTCTCGATCCTGGGCCACGTCGGCCTGCTCGTCGGGTCGATCGTGTGGACCTACTTGCTCGTCGCCGACAAGCTCAACTGATGCGCCGGCTCTCGGCCCCGCTTCTGCTGATCGCGCTCCTGGTCGGCGCACTCGTCGCTCCGCTTCCGGCGCAGGCAGGTGCCGCAGGCAGCCCCGCCCGGTCCGTCACCGCCGCCTTCGAGTCGGTGGTGATCGGGCACACCGTCAAGGGCCGGCCGATCCGGGCGTGGCACCTCGGCGACCCGGCCTCACCGGTCAAGGCGGTCTTCGTCGGCACCATCCACGGCAACGAGGCCGGACCGGCGCGGATCCTCGAGGACCTGCGCGACGGTGCGCCGGTGACCTACGTGATCGGCTTCCACCAGCCGCTGCACGGGGTCGACGACTCCTACGTCAAGACGCACTCGTTCGCGACCCTCCTCAGCCAGAACCTCGGCCTGCCGCTGAAGGTCTTCCACTGCAACCACCGCTGCCACGGCACCATGACGCAGTGGTTCAACAAGCGCCTCCCCGGCATGGCGCTCACCGTCGAGTACGGCGACCGGATGACGTGGACCCAGAAGCACGTCACCGGACCGGCCGGGCTGCTCGCCTCGATCGGCGCAGCTCGCTGAGCCTCAGCGTCCCTGGAAGGCCGGCTTCTCCTTCGCGACGAAGGCGGCCACGGCGTTGCGGTGGTCGGCCGACGCCCCGGTGAGGTTCATCTTCTCCGCCTCGAACGCGAGCGACGCGGCGAAGTCGTGGCTGCTGGAGAAGTTCACGGCCTGGCGCATGGAGGCGTAGGACAGGGTCGGGCCGGCGGCGAGCTTGGCGGCCAGGGTGGCGACCTCGTCGGACAGCTGCTCGTCGGACACGACCGAAGTCGCCAGGCCGAGCTCGAGGGCCTTCGCGGACGGGATGGTGCTCGGGAAGTAGAGCAGCTCGATCGCCTTGGCGCGGCCGACCAGTCGCGGCAGCGTCCAGGAGGCGCCGGTGTCGCAGGAGAGCGCGACACCGGGAAACGCGAGGTTGAAGCCGGCCGACTCGGCCAGCACCCGCAGGTCACAGGCGAACGCGAGGCTCGCCCCGGCGCCGGCGGCCACGCCGTTGACCGCGGCGACCACCGGCTTGGGCATCGTCGCGAGCGCCGTGACCGTCGGGTTGTAGTGCTTCTCGACGGTCGTGAACAGCTCGTCGGAGCTCCCGCTCTCCAGCAGCTGCACGTGCTCCTTGAGGTCCTGCCCGACGCAGAAGGCCCGGCCGCTGCCGGTGAGCACGACGCAGCGGACCGCCTCGTCCTCGGCCGCCTCGGTCACCACGTCCCGAAGCGCCTCCTTGGTCGCGATGTCGAGGCTGTTCATCGCCTCGGGGCGGTTGAGCCTGATCGTGGCGACGCCTTCGACGACGTCGTAGGTCACGGGCTGGGCGGCGGCATCGGTCATCTCGGGGCTCCTGCAACGGTCGGGATGAGGCACTGGTCGATGAAACGGTTGGCGGCGGGGAGGAGTCGGTCGGCGTGCTCGTCGAAGAATGCCGCAGCCCGGCGCCCGGGCCAGTCGCGGGGGAGCAGGGAGGCCGGGAGACCGGGGTCGCTGAAGAGGAACTTCCGCCAGCTGTGCACGAGCTCGGACCGTACGACGAACGCGGCGACATCGTCCGACGCGGGATCCCCGACCGCTCGACCGACCGACGCGACGAGGTCGGCCGCCTCGGCCAGCCATGCGTCGTACGCGCGCGCCAGGCCGGCCACGTCGAACGCCTCGAGCAGCTCGGAGACAGGCGCGACGTCGGTGGTGGTCAGGCGGACGGCGTCCACGTCCTCGTCGGCCAGGAGCAGGTCGACCTCCTTCGAGCTGTGCGGGCTCACCCAGGTGCTGTCGCTCACCGGCGCCATGCCGAGGAAGCGAAGCTGGCTGCGGACCCGCTCGCGCCGGCTGCGGTCGGTGATCGGCGCGAGCACCCGGACGTGCCACCTGCCGTCCCAGTCGGACCCGGTCCGGTAGATCCGCGCGCCGGCCTCGTCGAGGCGCACGCGAGCCCGGTCGGTCAGTGCGTAGCCGGAGACGGGTCCGGTCGTGGTGTCGACGTCGACCTGCTCGAGCCAGCCCTGCGTGACCATCCGCGAGATAGCAGTGCGCACGGCGGGCCCGCGGACTCCGAGCGGCTCGAGCAGCTTGATCAGCGCCGCGACCGGTGCGCCGCCGCCGCGATGGAGCAGGTGGTCGCCGTACAGGTCGAACAGCGCGGATCGGGCATGCACAGGTCCGAGTGTGCCTCACCGGCCGTCGACCGACCGACTGAGCGATTGTCCGTGGTCGGTGGTCATGGGGAATAATGGCTCGCACAGCGTCACGGACAGGTCTTTCGTTGGGCCGGCGCTCGGATCCACGCAAAGGAAGAGGTGTGCGCATGGCGGCGATGAAGCCGCGGACCGGCGACGGGCCGCTCGAGGTCACCAAGGAGGGCAGGGGCATCGTGATGCGAGTCCCGCTCGAAGGGGGTGGCCGACTGGTGGTCGAGCTCAACGCCGAAGAAGCCGGCGCACTCGGTGACGCTCTGAAGGACGTGGTCGGCTGACGCCGACCCCCACCAAGCCAAGCACGAGGCCCCGCACCCACCTGGTGGGTGCGGGGCCTTCGGTATGGTCGCTCCGTGCCGAAGCCGTCCGTCCCGCCGACCTTCGCGCCCCCGGCGTTCGGCCAGAGCGCGCAGGCACCGTCGCGCACCGGCGCCACGACGATCGCGCTCGCGGTGCTCGACGACGACGGTGAGCTCGCACTCGGCCCCGGTGCCGCCGAGCTGGCCGATGATGCCGGCGTCGATCTCCTCGCCCTCGTCGCGCCGCTTCGCCCGGGCACGGCCGCGGGTGACGTGACCACCGTGCCGGTGCCAGGCTTCGTCGTGCACCTGATCGGCGTCGGCGGTGCGGGACCGACCGATCTGCGGCGTGCCGGAGCTGCGCTCGCCCGGGCGACCCGTGGCACTCAGGCGGTCGCGTCGGCAGTGCAGGCGGTCGCCGACGAGGACGGCCTCAGCGCGTTCGTGGTCGGTGCCGTGCTGGGCTCCTTCCGGTACTCCCTCCGTGCAGACGTGGACGACCCGCCGGTCTCCAGGATCACCCTCGCCGCAGGCCCCGCCGTCGACGCGGCCGTGCTCGACCGCGCCCAGGCGATCGCTCGTGCTGGCTGGGAGGCCCGCAGGCTCGCGACGGTGCCGTCGAACATCAAGACTCCCGCGTGGCTCGCGGACGAGGTCGTCCGCATGGGCGAAGCGGCCGGGCTGAAGGCGCAGGTGCGCGACGTCGGCCAGCTCGAGAAGGAGGGCTTCGGCGGGATCGTCGCCGTCGGCCGCGCGTCGGCGTCGCCACCGTGGCTGGTGCAGCTCGACTACACGCCGGCCAAGGTACGACGGCCGCGGCACGTCGTACTGGTCGGCAAGGGCATCACGTTCGACACCGGCGGGCTGAACATCAAGCCCGGGGAGTCGATGACCAACATGAAGCGCGACATGTCGGGCGCCGCCGTCGTCGCGGCAACGATGTGTGCGCTCGAGGCCGTCGGCTCGCCGGTCCGGGTCACCGGTCTGATGGCGATCGCGGAGAACGCGATCGGCGGCGACGCGCTCCGGCCCGGAGACGTGATCCGGCACTGGGGCGGGCGCACGACCGAGGTCACCAACACCGACGCCGAGGGCCGGCTCGTACTCGCCGACGCCCTCCAGTACGCCGCGACCAAGCTGAAGCCGGACCTCCTCGTCGACGTCGCGACGCTGACCGGCGCGATGAAGGTCGCGCTCGGCCTGCACACCGGCGGCTACTTCGCCAACGACGACGGGCTCGCGGCGCTGATCGAGGACGCTGCCGTCGCGTCCGGGGAGCGGATGTGGCGGATGCCGCTGGCCGACGTCTACGAGTCGATGCTCGAGTCCGGCGTCGCGGACGCCGACAACGCCCCGGGACGCGCCCAGGCGATCACGGCCGCGCTGTTCCTCCAGCACTTCACCGGCGGCCTGCCGTGGGCACACCTGGACCTGGCCTCGGTCGGGGACGCCCAGCAGGAGCGCTTCGAGTGGACCAAGGGCCCGACCGGGTTCGGTGCCCGCCTGCTCCTGCACTGGCTCGGCTCCGACCAACCTCTCGAAGGGATCTCCCGATGACCGCAATGCCCGGGCTGACCGTCCGCTGGTCCCTCGCCGACGCGCCGGACGGTGCCGAGGCCGCGCTGGCCGACTACGTCGCCGAGACGTCGCACGCGCGGTTCAGCGCGCTGGACGGACTGCGTTTCAAGACCTGGCGGATGCGCTCCGGAGAGTGGTTCGAGGGCTGCTACGTGTTCGCGGACGACGCCGCCCGCGACGCGTTCCAGGTGTCGTTCACCGAGACCGCGGCGGAGTCGCCCGGGTCGCAGCTGATCGGATCCTCGCCCGTGCTGATCGAGCCGTGCACGATCGTCGCGGTCGCCGAAGGTGCCGCCGGATTCGCGGCACCTGCCCGTTACTGAGTCTCGGCGTCGACCGGTTCCGCGACCTCCTCGATCTCCGCGCGCTCGACCTTGACCGAACGCGGGTCGGGGAAGGCCCAGGACGCGACGAGGCTGAGCGCAGCCCAGCAGACGACGAGTGCGACGAGGTACCTCGTCAGCGCGACGTCGAGCGGCAACGTGCGGTCGACCAGGCCGAGCCAGAGGGCCGGGGAGGAGACGAGCGTCGCCGCGCCGAGCACGCCGGTCGACAACGGGCTCATGCGCTCACCGCCCTTCGGCCGGGCGAGATGACGCCAACGGAGCGGACTTCGGCGGCGCCGACCAGCTCCTGGTAGGACAGCACCGGGAGCTGGTGGTGCGAGGGCCGGAGGAGGCGGCGCACCGCCGCCCGGAGCTGCGTCGAGCAGACCAGCACCGGCCGGTGGTTGTGGTTCTCCGCCTCCGTGAGCAGGCCCGCGAGCTGGTGCAGGACCGACTGGCCCAGCTCCGGATCCATCGCGATCACGGTGCCCTGATCCGTCGGCCGCAGGTCCTCGAGCATGCGCTGCTCCAGCTGCGGGTCGAGGCTGATGACGTGCACGGTCCGGTCCACGACGTACGGCGCGACGATGGCGGGCCCGAGCGCCTGCCGGGCCGCGTCGACCAGCGCGTCGAGGTCCTTGGTGGCGGAGGCGCGCAGCGACAGCGATTCGAAGATCCGCACCAGGTCCCGCACCGACACCCCCTCGTCGAGCAGGCTCTGCAGCACCCGCTGCACCTCGCCGAGACTGAGCTGCGTGGGTGTCAGCTCCTCGATGACCACCGGATGGGTCTTCTTCACCACGTCGGCGAGCAGACGCACGTCCTCGCGGCCGAGCAGGCGGGCGGCATGGCTCGTGACGACCTCCGCCAGGTGGGTGGTGATCACCGAGGCGCGGTCGACCACGGTGGCGCCACCGATCTCGGCCTGGTTGCGCAGCTCGGCGGGGATCCACTTCGCGTCGAGCCCGAAGACCGGCTCGCGGGTCGGCTCGCCGGGAAGAGAGCCGAGGAAGTCTCCGATGGCGAGCACGGTGCCCGGCGGGGCCTCACCACGGGCGACCTCGATGCCGAACAGCTTGATGACGTAGGTGCGTGAGGGCAGGTCGAGGTTGTCGCGGGTCCGCACCGGCGGGACCACGATGCCGATGTCCCCGGCGACCTTGCGGCGCAGCGCCTTCACCCGGTCGAGCAGGTCACCGCCGGCACTCGGGTCGACGAGGTCGATGATGTCCGTCGACAGCTCGAGGCCGAGCGGGTCGACCTGGATCTCGGCGGCAAGGATCTCGGGGGAGTCCGGTGACGGCAGCGCGAGCACCTGGTCGTCCTCGACCACCTCCTGCTCGTCGATGACCCGCGTGGACGCGAGCAGCACAAGGCCGCCGGCGAGGATGAACGGCAGCTTCGGCAGGCCCGGGATCAGGCACAGCGTCAGCGCGGCAAAGCCGGCCACCCGCATCGGTGTCTTGTTCCGGCCGATCTGGTGGATGATGTCGGACCCCATGTCCTTGTCGCCGGTGGAGCGGGTGACGATCAGGCCGGTCGCCACCGACAGCAGCAGGGCCGGGATCTGGGAGACGAGACCGTCGCCGACGGAGAGCAGGCTGTACGTCGAGACGGCGTCCCCGAACGGCATCCCCTTCTGGCCGACGCCGACGCCGAGTCCGCCCACGAGGTTCACGAGCGTGATGATGATCGCGGCGATCGCGTCGCCCTTGACGAACTTGGAGGCGCCGTCCATCGCGCCGTAGAAGTCAGCCTCCGCGTGCACCTCGCGCCGGCGGCTGCGGGCCTCGTCCTCGTCGATCAGCCCGGAGTTCAGGTCGGCGTCGATCGCCATCTGCTTGCCGGGCATGGCGTCCAGGGTGAACCGGGCGCCGACCTCGGCAACCCGGCCGGCGCCGTTGGTGATCACCACGAACTGGATCACCAGAAGGATCGCGAACACGATCAGCCCGACCAGGATCGAGCCACCGACCACGAAGTGGCCGAACGTGTCGATCACCTTGCCGGCGTACCCGTCGAGGAGGACGAGGCGGGTGGCGCTGACGTTGAGCGCCAGCCGGAACAACGTCATCACCAGGATGACCGCAGGGAACGCGGCGAAGTCGAGCGGGCGGGCGATGAACATGCTGGTGAGCAGGATCAGCAGTGCGCCGGTGATGTTCAGCGCGATCAGCAGGTCGAGCAGGACCGCCGGCAGCGGCACGACCAGCATCACCACGATGAACACGATGCCGACCGGGACACCGAGCTGCGTCAGGCGCTTCATGGGCGGGTTCGACTCCGTTTGCTCGCGGGGCGCGCCGTCCGTGGCAGGGGTGACACCGTCCTGGGTCGGCTTCCCTATCGGTCGGCCGAGGTCCCACCTGAGCGTTTCGGTCGCCGCGACCCGGGGCCTACGACGGGCAGGTCGGCCGCGCGCCGCGGTCCGTCGTGCTCGCCGCCGTGCTGCCCGCGCGACCGTCTGCTGATCACGAACGCGAGCACCTGGGCGACAGCGGCGAACAGCTCTGCGGGGATCTCCTGGCCGACCTTGGTCGATCGGTAGAGGGCGCGGGCGAGCGGCACGTCGCGCACCAGCGGGACCTGTCCCTCGGCGGCGACCGTGCGGATCCTCGTGGCGATCGCGCCGGCCCCGCGCGCCACGACCCGAGGGGCACCCTTCTGGGCGTCGTAGCGCAGGGCGACCGCGACGTGGGTCGGGTTCACCAGCACGACGTCGGCGGTGGGGACGTCGGCCATCATCCGGTTGCGGGCGGCGGCCAGCTGGCGCGAGCGGATCGCGCTCTTGACCATCGGGTCGCCCTCGGTCTGCCGGTGCTCCTGCTTGACCTCTTCCTTGCTCATCCGCACCTGCTTGCCGACTCGCCGGCGCGCCATCGCGTAGTCGAGTGCCGCCATCCCGAGCCCGGCGAACGCGATGTTGCGGATCATCCCGAGCGCCTGGGAGGACGCGGTCTCCAGGACGGTGTGGATCGGCACGAGGCCGCCGATCAGCGGCATCACGGAGTGGATCGCGGCGTACACGACGAGGCCGACCAGGGCCGTCTTCACCAGCATCTTCGCGCCCTCCCACAGTGCCTGCGGGCCGAAGATGCGCTTCGCGCCCTTGAGCGGGTCGAGCTTGCTGAGCTTCGGCTTGAGGGACTTGGTCGCGAAGTACAGACCGCCCTGGGCCATCGCGGCGGCGACGCTGACGACCATCACCGCGCAGCCGAGCACCACCAGCGTCAGAAGCACGTGCTCGGCGCCGCGACCGAGCAGGCCGAGCGCCTTGCCGGTGGTCGCCTGGTCGCCCATCGACAGGCAGGTGACCATCAGGTCCTGGAGCGCCCGCAGCTCGTGACGGAGCAGCATCGGGGCGACGAGGCCGACCGCGAGCAGCGAGGCCCAGCCACCCAGCTCCTGGGTGCGGGGGACCTGACCCTCCTTGCGCGACTCCTTGCGCCGGCGCTCGGTCGGCTTCTCGGTCTTCTCGCCGCTCACGGAATGGTCCTCACGGGATCGTCCTCATGGGGCGCCCGCGATCGTCGCCGTCGCCTGGTTGGCCAGGTCGATCAGGCGCTCCATCGCCTCGGGCAGCACAGGGAAGGACAGGCCGACCAGCAGCAACGTGAGGCCGATCTTCGCCGGGAACATCACGTTGATCGCGTTCAGCTGCGGCGCGACCTTGGTCAGCAGCGCCAGCCCCAGGTCGGCGATGAACAGCACCGCGATCATCGGCAGCGCGATCTGCACGGCGGTGGTGAAGAACATCCCGAACGCCGTGACCAGCATGTCCGTCGGCCCGTGCAGGTCCGGGCTGGTGCCGACGGGGAGGAACTCGAAGGTCTTCAGCAACCCGCCGATCACGAGGAGATGCCCGCCGCTGGCGAACAGCAGCATCGTCGCGAGCATCTGGTGGAACTTGCCGAAGACCGTGTTCATCGTCATCCCCAGCGGGTCGAAGCCCTGCGCCAGCGCGAAACCACCGAACATGTCGATCAGGCTCCCGGCGGTCGCGATCGCCTGGAAGAGCAGGTACGTCACGAACCCCATTCCTGCGCCGATCAACACCTGGGTGACCACGTTGACCGCGAGCTCGGCGAACCCGACCGGTACGTCGCCCGCGAGTGCCGGAGTGACGGCGAAGGCCAGCCCGAGGGACAGCACGACCTTGGCCATCGCCGGGACGGCCCTGGACGAGAACGGTGGCACGATCGCCAGCCAGGCCACGATCCGCACGGAGGCGAGCAGGTAGGCGATCAGCGGCTCGCCGGCCAGGGTGAGTGTCACGTCAGCTCAGAAGCGCCGGGATGCCGTCGTACAGGTGGATCGTGAAGTCGACGAGGGTGTGCAGCATCCAGTTGCCACAGACCAGCAGGGCGATGCCGACGCCGATCAGCTTCGGCACGAACGAGAGCGTGAACTCCTGGATCTGCGTCATCGACTGGAACAGCGAGATGGCGAACCCGATGACCAGTGACGTCACGAGGATGGGCGCGGACAGCTTCAGTGCGACCAGCATGGTCTGCAGCGCGAGCGAGATGATGTCGGAGTCGGTCACGGCGCTATCCGTAGCTCGCGACGACGGACTTGATCACGAGGCCCCAGCCGTCGACCAGCACGAACAGCAGCAGCTTGAACGGCAGCGACACCATCACGGGCGGCATCATCATCATGCCCAGCGCCATCAGTGCCCCGCTCACGACGATGTCGATCACGAGGAACGGGATGAACACGATGAAGCCGATGATGAACGCCTGCTTGAGCTCGCTGAGCACGAACGCCGGCACCAGCGTCGCCATCGACACGTCGTCGCGGTCCTTGGGCAGGTCGCGCTTCGCCACATTGGTCAGCAGCGTCAGCTCGTCGTCGTCGGTGTGGTCGAGCATGAAGCCCTTCAGCGGCTTGATGCCGTCGTCCCACGCCTGTGCGCTGGTCTTGGTGCCGTGCAGGTAGGGCTGCACGCCGTCGTCGTTCATGGTGCTGAGCACCGGCGCCATGATGAACAGGCTGAGGAAGAGCGCGAGGCCGGCCAGCACCTGGTTGGGCGGGGTCTGCTGGAGGCCGAGTGCGTTGCGGGTGAGGCCCAGCACCACGAGGATCTTGGTGAAGCTGGTGCAGGTCAGCAGGATCGCCGGCAGCAGTGACAGCAGCGTCATCGCGATGATGACGGTGACCGACGTGCTCGGCTTGTCGGTCAGGCCGCTGAGGTCGACCGTGACCGACGTGTCGCCCTTCTTGGTGCCCTTCGGGCCCTTGGGTCCGTTCGGTCCCGGTACGTCGGGCATCCGGACGTCGTGCACGGTCGTCGTCGTCGTACCGGCAGTCCTCGCCGGGGTGTTCTCGGCCGAGGCCATGGCGGCGGGCAGCACGACCAGGGCGACGACGGCGACGAGTCCGAGCGCGAGTGAGCCGAGGGTCCTGACGACCCGCGGGAGGCGACCGGTCACGACGCGCGTCTGCTCGTGGCGCGGCCCGCGGCCTGGGTGGCGACCTGGAACGCCTGGCGCCACGTCTGTGCCGAGAGCACCGAGCCCGCCAGCGGGTCCCTGGCCTCGACGATCTCGGCGAGCTCACGGGTGTCGATCACGCGGTGCGTGCGCGGCTCGGCGACAGGCAATGCCTCCGCCTCGGCGAGCACGTCGAGGTCGATCTCCTCGGGCTCGAGCTCGGTGAGGATGCTGACCTGGTGCTCGGTCGTGCCGAGGACCAGCACACGGCTGCCGACGGTCACGACGGCGACCGACGAGGTGCGGCTCAACGGCTGACGATGTACGACGCGCACCAGGGCGCCCGCCTGGCCGTGGAACCGGCGCGCGCCGAAGCGGGCCAGCACCAGGAGGAGTCCGACGACAATCGTCAGCGAGACGACCAGCCGGAGTGTGAGCTCGAGCATCGGCGCGGTCAGACGGCCGCGGAGTCGTCGAGGATCTCGGTGACCCGCAGGCCGAAGTCCTCGTCGACCACGACCACCTCGCCGCGGGCGATCAGCCGTCCGTTGACGAGGAGGTCGGCCGGGCTGCCGGCGGCGCGGTCGAGCTCCAGCACGGCACCGGGAGTCAGCGCCAGCAGGTCACGCACCGTCATTCGGGTGCGACCCAGCTCGACGGTGACCTCCATGTCGACGCCGTGCAGCATCTCGATGCCGCGGCGCGGCAGCGGGGTCACTGGAGCCGCTGCCGGCGCCGTGACCGGCTCCTCGACCGTCGACCCGGACGTCGAGCCTGTCGCGGCGCGAGGGAGCACCCCGACAGGCTCGACCTCCGGTCGCGGGTCGAGCAGCTGGTCCTGCATCAGGACGGCCGCCGAGATGCCGGAGCCGATCAGGGGCACGACGGTGAAGGACGGGCCGAGGTCGGAGGCGACCAGGTCGAGCTCGACCGAGCGCGCCGCCAGGGCCACCGAGCCGAGGGTGGCGGCGACCACGTCGAGCGCGGGCTGCACGGCAGCCGCGAGGTCCAGGCCCTCGATCGGGCTGGCGGCCAGGGCGGTCGTGAGCTCCTCGCCGACCAGGACCGCGATCCGGCCGACGTGGGCGCCGTCGAGATCGGCGACGACGGCGCCCGCGAACCCCGCCGTCGCCTCCGGTCCGCCCGGCTGGGCGCCGGCCGCGGTGAGTGTCTCGACCGACGGAAGCACCGTCGCGGCTGCGGAGGCCGCGGCCAGGGCGAGGTCGGCACCGACGGGTGACGAGGAGGGCGAGGTGGTCATGAGAGCTCCTTACGGGTGCCCACGATGAGGGCGGCGAGGCGTTGGCCCTGTGCTCCGGCGGTTGCGTGGGCAAAGGTCGTGTCGTCGACGGTGACGTCGAGGGGAGCGGAACCGGGGTGGTCGAGGCGCAGCACGTCGCCGGGCTTGAGCGCCGTCAGCGCGTCCGGCCCCAGGCGGGTCGCGCGGAAGCGGACGGCCACGTCCAGCGGCACGGTCTCGAACCTGGCGTGCAGGAGCTCCGCGGCCTCGGCCCGCTTCGCCCGTTCCCGGTCGGACGCGGGGGCAGGTGCGGCGGCGCTGGCGAGGTGGGGCAGCAGCCCGCTGAACGGCAGGCACACGGTCATCCGGTGCGCGGCGTCGTCGATGCGGAGGTCGAAGGTCGCCACGACCATCACGTCGGCGGCGCCGGCGACCTGGGCGAACTGGGGGCTGTACTCGACACCGGTCACCGCTGGGTCCAGCGGCACGGTCGCGGCGAGGGAGTAGCGCATCTCGCCGAGAAGCCGCTCGATGAGGCCGCCGATGACGCCGCTCTCGATCTCGGTGAGCGGGCGCTCCGGCTGCTGGGCGTGCCCGGGGCCGCCGAGCATGTGGTCGACGCAGGCCATCGTCGCGAGCAGCGGGATCTCGAGCACGCCGAGGCCGGGCATCGGATCGGCGGAGAACAGCGTGAGGTACGTCGAGGCGCCCAGCGAGTCGACGTACTCGGCGTAGCTGCGCTGCTCGATCGAGGCCAGGGACACCTGGCAGACGGTGCGCAGCGACGACGTGAACACCGTGGTCGACTGTCGCGCGAAGCCGTCGAAGCCGAGCTGCAGGATGCGCGAGTGCTCGCGCGACAGCTGGATCGGCCGCCGGAAGTCGTACGGCACGGCTTGGACCGCGCCGGCCCGTCGCCGGGCGCGTGCGGACCCCGATCCGGCACGAGCGGACACCGACCCCAGCACATTCACGGGGGTCGAATCGGCGCCGAGCACACCGACCTGAGGGTTTCCCGCCTACTGGGTCACGAACTCGGTGAAGTACACCCCCATCACGTCGCCGTCGTAGCGCTGGCCGAGCTGCTTCTCCAGCTCCTTCTTGAACACCGCCCGCTTGGCCGGGTCGTTGACCTCGGCCATGTCGAGGCCGCTGAACTCCTCGATGGTCGCGTCCAGGGCCTTGCTGCCGTCGGCCTTCGCGGCACCCTTGACCAGCTGCAGGGCCACGCCGATGCGTAGGTAGTGGGAGTCGGCCAGGTTGACCTGGATCGGCTCGAGCTTGACCACCTCACCGGGCTTCGGCGCCCCGGCGGGCTTCGGCCGCAGGAACGAGTAGCCCCCTGCGCCGACGACGAGCACGACCACGAGGATCATCACCAGCTTCTTGCGGCTGCGCTTGTCCCGCGGCTCGGCCGCCTCCGCAGGGTCGGTCGTCTTCGGTATCGCGGTCACGGTCATGAGGTCCCTCCTCCGGGTCCCTGGTCCTCGAGGACCTGGTCGAACAGGTCGCGGGTCTCGGTGGGCAGCGTGGAGAGAACCACGATGTCCACGCGCTTGTTGAGCCGTTGCGAGCCGGGCTTGCTCGGGTCGATCAGCGGCTTCTCGTGCCCGAAGGCCGAGGCGGTCAACCGGGCGGCGGGCACGCCGTCGGCCTCGTCGAGGTGCCGCAGCACGGTGATCGCACGCGCGGCGGACAGCTCCCAGTCGGTCGGGTAGTACTTCGGCTTCACCTTCACCTGGTTGGTGTGCCCGTCGATCTGCAGCGGGTCGGGGATGTCTCGCAGCACGGGCGCGAGCGTGTCGACCACGAGCTCGCCCCGCGGGGACAGCGTTGCGAGGTTCGGCTCGAAGACGACGTGTCGGGACACGAGGCTGACGACGAGACCGCGGCTGTCGATGGACGCCTGGACGTCGTCCTCGAGGTGGTGCCGGCGAAGCGCTTGGTTGAGCCGCTCGAGCAGTGCCTTGAGGCGGTCGACCTCGGCCTTGGCCTCGGCGTAGTGCCGGGCGGCCTGCTGGTCGGCGTGGTCCGCGATCGCCTTGGAGACCGCGGACGTCTTCACCTGGTCCACCTCGATGGCGAACTTGTTGGGTGCGATCGGCGCCGCGACGGACTCGCCGGGCTGCTCGAGGATGGAGCTCGAACCGTCCTGGATCGAGGTGGACTGGCCGAAGCCGGCGGCGAGGCCCTCCTTGAGGGCGTTGAACTTCTTCTGGTCGACCTGGCTCATCGCGAACATCACGATGAACAGCACCATCAGGAGGGTCACCATGTCGGCGTACGTGACCAGCCAGCGCTCGTGGTTGGAGTGCTCCTCGTCGGTGTGCCGCCTCCGGTCGCGCATCATGCCGCCTCGACCTCCGCGCGCTCCCGCGACGGGAGGAGGGAGCGGAGCTTCTGCGCGATGATCCGTGGGTTCGAACCCGCCTGGATCGCCGCGACACCCTCGACAGCGAGCTCCATCCGGTCGCACTCGAGCTCGCCGAGCCGCTTGAGCCGGCTGCTCAGCGGCAGCCAGATGACGTTGGCCGACGTGACGCCCCACAGCGTGGCGACGAACGCGCCCGCGATGAGGTGCCCGAGCTCCTCCGGGGCGGCCAGGTTCTCCAGCACGTGCACCAGGCCCATCACGGTGCCGATGATCCCGATGGTGGGTGCGTAGGAGCCGGCATCGGCGAAGAACTTCGCGGCCTGGCGGTCCTCGGCCCGCTTGGCGTAGACCTCGGCCTCGAGGATCTCGCGCAGCTCCTCCGGATCGGTGCCGTCGATCGCCATCGTCACGCCCTTGACGAGGAACGGGTCGTCGACAGCGGCGAGCGAGTCCTCGAGAGCGAGCAAGCCCTCGCGGCGGGCGCGCTCAGCGAGCCGCACGACCTCCGGGATCATCGCGGAGGCGGGCTCCACCTTGCCGGTGAACGCCCGGACGAGCGAGGTCGGCACGTTCCTGGCGTCGGCCATCGTGCCTCCGGCGATGCTGACCAGGATCGTGGTCCCGAAGACCAGCAGCAGGGGCGGCATGAGCATGAGGCTCATCGGGTTGCCGCCCTCCATCACGTTGGCCGTGACGACGACGACGAAGCCGAGGCCGATGCCGATCGCGGGTGCCGGGTCCATCAGCCCTCCCCGTGCGTCCCGGCGACCGGGACGAGGGTCGGCCGGTCAGCGCCGGCGGTCTGGGTGATGTCCTCGCCGCGGTGGTGGCGGTCGGCGAGCCGCGATCCGACGGCCACGACCTCGCCGCGGTAGGCCCGCACGGCGGCGACGATCTCCTCGAGGCTCTCCGTGACGACGTACTTCTTGCCGTCGATGAGGGTGACCACGGAGTCAGGGGTGCAGTCGATGCGCTCGATCAGGTCGGAGTTCAGCACGAACACCGAGCCCGAGAGTCGCGTGAGCGTGATCATGGGCGCACCTTCCTTGTGCGTGTTGCCCGGGCCGTCCGTGGCCCTTCGGGTGGTTGATCGGCCTCCGGGAGGCCGAGTTGAGCGGTTCCGCCGTACGCGCCGCGGCCCGCCCTGCGAACAGGACGGGCCGCGGCTGTGACGGTGAGGTCAGCGCTTGATGTTGACGAGGTCCTCGAGCACCTGGTCGGAGGTGGTGATCACCCGCGAGCTGGCCTGGAACCCGCGCTGGGCGAGGATCAGGTTGGTGAACTCGGCGGCGAGGTCGACGTTCGACATCTCCAGCGAGCCGCCGATCAGGGCGCCGCGGCGGCCCTGGCCGGAGACGCCGAGCTGGGCGGTGCCGGAGTTGGCGGACTCCCGGTACGACGTCTCGCCGACCTTCTCCAGGCCCATCGGGTTGTTGAAGTCGGCGATGGCGATCTGCGCCATGTCGCGCTGGATGCCGTCGTCGAAGATGCCGCGGAGCTTGCCGTCACTGCCGATGTTGTACGACGTCAGCTGCACGCCCGCCGGCACGGGCGGGGTCAGGCCCGCCGTGGACAGTGTCACGTCGACGAGGCCACCGGTCGCCACTCCTGCCGCGTCGAGCGCGTAGCCCTGCACGCGGTTGCCGTTGGGCGTCACCAGGGTGCCGGTGTTGTCGAACGTGAACGCACCGGCTCGGGTGTAGAGCTGCTCGTTGCCCTTGCGGACGACGAACATCCCGTCGCCCTGGATCATCAGGTCCGTGGGCCGCCCGGTCGACTGAGCGGCTCCCTGGTTGAAGTTGGTGTTGGTGGCGGCCAGCTGGACGCCGAGCCCGACCTGGATCGGGTTGGTGCCGCCGCGGGTGGCGCTGGCACCGGCAGAGGCGGTCAGCATCTGGCTGAGCGTGTCCTGGAAGACCGTCGAGCTCGACTTGAAGCCGGTGGTGTTGGCGTTGGCGATGTTGTTGCCGGTGACGTCGAGCATGGTCTGGTTGACCCGCAGGCCGCTGATGCCGGCGAAGAGTGAGCGAAGCATGGTGGTGGTCCTTCCGATTGGGTTACGCGCTGGTGGGGTGCGAGCCGTCGTTGACCGACAGCAGTGACGTGACCGGGAACGTGGAGCCCCCGGCGGAGAGTGTCGGGCCGTCGACGCCGAACGTGACGCCGTTGACGGTGCCCGACTTCGTCGCCCCGTCTGTGTCGGTCCAGGTGACCTGCTTGCCGACGAGCCCGCTGGCGCCGAACGCCATCTGCGCAGAGACCAGCTTGGCGGTCTGGTCGGCGACGTCCTGCATCTTCTCCAGGGCGGTGAACTGGGCCGACTGGGCCAGGAACTGGCTCGAGTCGGTCGGGTTCATCGGATCCTGGTACCGCATCTGGGCGACCAGGAGCTGCAGGAACATCTCCTTGTCGGCTCCCGCCTTGGTGCCGGTCGCGGGCGTCGTACCCGTCGTGCCGAACAGTCCTCCCGTCACGGCTTCTGTGGCCGGGATCCCTGTGACATCCATGGGCATGCTTCCTCCTCACATGGTCACGTCGACGCCCGCGGTGCGGGTGCGCGTGACTGGCTCGTCCGACCGGGGCTCCGTGGCCCCGGAGGCGTCCCGGCGGTGCCGGGGGCCGTCGTGCGTGCCGTCCATGGCGGGGTTGTGCGCACGCGTCCCTGCGTGCTGGTCCTGGGGGCGCTGCCCGCCGGTGCCGAGGTCGGGTGACGTGGTTGCCGTCGCCGACGTCGTGGCCGCGGGCAGGTCCCGTACGACGACTCGCGACTCGTGTGCGCCGGCGACCTCGAGGAGCCGCGAGAGCTCCGACGAGCCGTCGCGCAGCGCCTGCTGTGCCTCGTGCCCGGCCGCGAGCCGGACGTGGACGGTCCCGTCGCGGACCGTCATGACGACGCGCACCTCGCCGAGAGCCTCGGGCTTCAGGGTCAGGGTGATCCGGTGCGTGCCGTCACCCCGGGTCACCAGACTGGTCACCTCGGGGAAGACCTGGCGTGTGACGTGGTGCGCGGGTGCCGGCTCCGGCGTGGCGGCGGGCGCCGGTGCGGTCACGGATGCGGCCGGTTGCCCGGTCACGGGCGCGGTGGGCGAGCCGGCGTCGCTGCCGGCATCGGCGCCGGCAGCGACCGCCAGCACCGCGGGCGCGGACTCAGATCCGGTCGTGCCGGTCGGCGGGATCGTCGGTGCGTCCGTGTCCTTCGTCGCGGCGGCCGGTCGGCGGCCCGGTGGCCTGGAGTCGTCGCCGGACATGCGAATGTCGCTGGCGGGGCCTCTGGGAGTCCCCAGTGCCCCTTCCGCGACATTCGCATGTCCGGGTGCGGTCGGCGGCGACGTCGCCGGCGGCGGGACGACGGGTTGCCCCGGGACGGCCGGTGGCACGACGAGGGCGAGGGCCGCGGCGTCCGGTGTCGCGACATCGGGCACCGGGGGCTCCGTCGCGTCGTCCGGCGAATTCACTACTGAAGTAGTGAATTCGCCGGTGCTGCCGGAGCCCCCCGCCGAAGGACCGGCTGCCGGGCCAGGCGCGCCCGGCGGCGCCAGCGCCTGCAGCATCGCCGCCAGGAAGTCGCCGGCGATCCCAGGGTCGGCGGTGCCGTCGCTGGCAGCCGCAGCCGGCGGGCCGGGCGGCAGGGACGTGGTCGGGCTGATGGTCATGCTGCCGCCTTCGCGAAGGAGAGGACGTTGCGCACGTAGCGCTGCGTCTCCGGGTACGGCGGGATGCCGCCGTACTTGAGCACGGCACCCGGACCGGCGTTGTACGCCGCCAGCGCGAGCTCCGTGCTGCCGAACCGGCGGGTGAGGTCCCGGAGCATCCGGGCGGCGCCGTCCACCGCCTGGGCGGGGTCGAGCGGATCGGCGACGCCGAGGCTCTTGGCGGTGCCCGGCATCAGCTGCATGAGGCCCCGAGCGCCGGCGGGGCTGACTGCCCGGGCGTCGTACCCGGACTCCTGCTTGGCGACGGCCGAGAGCAGCGTGGCCGGCACGCCGTACTTCTGCGACGCCGCCGAGAAGAGGTCGGCGTAGGGCGCCGGCGCCGCCGCCGTCCGGAGCGGGGTGCCGGTGATCGCGTTCCAGCCGACGACCGGCGCTGCTGCTGCGGCAGACTGCTCAGGCAGGATCCGCCGGATCGCGTCGGGCGTGGCAGGCACGTCGACCAGCCGCACGTTCAGTCCGGTCCGTGGTGCCTCGATCATCTTGCCGTCGCCGACGTAGATGGCGATGTGGTCGGCGCCGTTGTTGCGGCTCGAGTTGTCCCACGCGAGGAGGTCCCCGGGACGGGCGTCGGCCATGCTCGCGACCGGCCGGCCGGACCTCGCCTGGTCGGCGGAGAGCCGTGGCAGGTCGTGGCCGAGGTGCCGGTAGACGACCTGCACGAGCCCGGAGCAGTCGAGGCCCTTGCTCGGGTCGGTGCCGCCCCACACGTAGGGCACGCCGAGGTACTTCTTCGCCTCGGCGACGACCGCCTGCTCGTCTGCAGCCGCCGACGGGCCGGCCACGTCCGTCGAGGTGGCATCGAGCGCGGCCGCGAAGTCGGCGCCGCCGGCGGCGTTGGTCGCAGGTCCGAGCATCGCCAGCTGTGACTGGATCTGCTGGATCCGGGAGGTGACGTCGGCGACGCTCATGGCCGCCCTCGCTGCCACATCCGGGCAGCAACCTCGTCGAGGTCGCGGGCCTCGCGGCGTGCCGCCTCGGCGCGCCGGGCGCCGTCGCGACGCTCGAGGAGCACCTCGACGGCGGAGAGACGTGCCTTGTCCTGCTGCCAGTGCCCGTACGCCGCCTCGCTGATCGTGCGGCTGGTGGCGACCTCCTGGTCGGCCGTCCGCAGCACCTGGCCGAGGGCGTCCAGGGAGGCCCGGAGCGCCAGGAACGACGCGGCCGAGCCGGCGGCGAACACATCGGTCCGCTCGATCCGCGCACGCACTTCCGACACCTCGGCCTCGTGGCGGCGCTGCTCGGCCAGTGCCTGCTGCAGTCCGATCCGGCTGTCCTGCTCGCGGACCGACCGGACCCGGGCAACGGCCCGCATGCCGGCGTCACGCGCCGGGCCGCTCATGCCGCCACCAGCTCGCGCAGGCGGGACCAGGTGATGGCCAGGTCGGTGGTCTCGTCCATCGGCTGGCGGAGGAAGGCCTCGATCTGCGGCATCAGCGCGAGGGCTCGGTCCGCGTCGTGGTCGGCGCCGGCGACGTACGCGCCGATCTCGACCAGCTCGCGCACGTCTCGGTGCGCCGCGAGCATCCGGCGCAGCGCCGTCGCTGCGTCGCGCTGGGACGGGTCCGTGATCGCCGAGGTGGTGCGGGAGATCGACTCCAGCACGTCGATGCTGGGAAAGTGCCCGGAGGTCGCCAGCCGGCGGGAGAGCACCACGTGGCCGTCGAGGATCGAGCGCGCGGTGTCCCCGACCGGGTCCTGAAGGTCGTCGCCCTCCACCAGCACGGTGTAGAGACCGGTGATGCTGCCGTCCGGCGAGGTGCCGGCACGCTCCAGCAGGCGGGGGAGCAGTGCGAAGACGCTCGGCGGGTAGCCCCGCGTCGCCGGTGGCTCGCCGGCCGACAGCCCGACCTCCCGCTGTGCCATCGCCACGCGGGTGAGGCTGTCCATCATCAGCACGACGTGCCGCCCAGAGTCCCGGAAGGACTCCGCGATCCGAGTGGCGACGAACGCCGCGCGTAGCCGTTCGACCGGTGGGGCGTCGCTGGTGGCCACGACGACGACCGACCGCGCCAGGCCGTCCGGGCCGAGGTCGTTGTCGAGGAACTCGCGGACCTCGCGCCCCCGCTCGCCCACCAGCGCGATCACGGAGACCTCCGCCTCGGTGCCGCGCGCGACCATCGACAGCAGGCTCGACTTGCCGACGCCCGAGCCGGCCATGATGCCGATCCGCTGACCGCGTCCGCACGGCACCAGCGCATCCAGGGCCCGTACGCCGAGCCCGAGCTGGTGGTCGATCCTCGGCCGGCTCAACGCCGCTGGGGCGGAGTTCTCGACGGCGACCTGCGGAAGGTGGGACAGCGAGGGTCCGCCGTCGACCGGCCGTCCGAGGCCGTCGAGCACGCGGCCGAGCAACGCGTCGCCGACGTGGATCCGCAGTGGTCCGCCCGTGTGCCGGACGAGCGCACCGACCTGCAGGCCGGAGGTCTTCGTCAACGGGAGGCAGACGAGACCGCGTGGGCCGCTCGCAGCAACCTCGGCGAGCGCCGGCTCCTGCCCCTCGATCTCGACGAGATCGCCCACCGCTGCTGGCAGACCGGTGACGAGCAGGTGCAGGCCGACGAGCTCCACGACGCGGCCGAGCCGCAACGGCGCAGCGGCGCGCAGTGCACGGTGTCGGAGGTAGGGCGTCACCGCGGTCACGCCAGCACCTCCCGCACACGTTCGAGCGCGGTGCCGATCCGCAGGTCGACGACGTGGTCGTCGGTCTCCACAAGGGCGTCGCCCCAGGCGAGCGACGGGTCGGCGACGGCGGTGGCGCCGCGTTCGCCGAGCTCCTCGAGGTCGCGAGCGGTCAGGTCGGTCAGCTGGTCGGGGTGCAGGTGCACGCGGACCACCGGTTCGGTGGGCATCAGCTGCAGTGCACGCCGGACGACCTCGGCGCCGGTGGCGCTCCGCAGCTCGCGCCCGACCAGCTCGCGGGTGAGCTCCCAGGCCAGGGTGGAGGCCTGCTCCTCGATGGCCGTGGTCAGCGACAGGGCGGTGTCGTGCACGCGGGTCGCGGCGAGCTCGAGCGCCGCCACCGCGGTCCGGTGCTCTGCCTCCCGACGCGCCTCCACCTCAGCGCGTGCGGCCTCGGCGGCCTCGGCCTCGCGGCGGGTCGCCTCCCTGGCTGCCCGCTGGCCGGCGGCCCACCCGACGGCGTACCCCTGCGAACGAGCGGCGACGCGGGTGCTCTCGGCGAGCGCCGACAGCGTCTCCTCGGTGACCGCGTCGCCGAGCACGCGGCGGCCGCCCAGGCGGGTCCACTCGCCGGTCCGCAGCTCGGGCGTGGCCAGCGGCACCAACGGGCTAGACGACGAACTCATCGTCGCTCCCGCGGCGCACCATGATCTGGCCCTGCTCCTCCAGCTCGCGGATGGTGCGGATGATGGACTGCTGGGCCTCCTCGACCTGCGTGAGCCGGACCGGCCCGAGCAGGTCGATCTCCTCGACGAGGTTCTCCGCCGCACGCGAGGAGAGGTTGGTGGTGATCTTCTCCCGGACGGTGTCGGAGACGCCCTTGAGCGCGAGCGCCAGCTGGTTGCCCTCGACCGAGCGCAGCACCAGCTGCACGGAGCGGTCGTCGAGGTTGACGACGTCCTCGAACATGAACATCCGGCTCTTCACCTCGTCGGCGAGCGCGGCGTCGAGCTCCTCGAGGCCGTCGACGATCTGCCGCTCCGTCGTGCGGTCCGAACGGTTGATGATGTTCACGAGCGGGTCGACCCCGCCGACCCGCGAGACCTCCGCCGGCTGGAGCATCGAGGAGAGCTTGCGCTCGAGGGTGCTCTCCACGGCGCGCACGATCTCCGGCGAGGTGCGGTCCATGACCGCGATCCGGTGTGCGACCTGGGCCTGGAGCGCGGGGGGCAGGCCGGAGAGCAGGAGCGACGCCTTGTCGGGCGTCATGTGCGCGAGGACCAGCGCGATCACCTGCGGGTGCTCGTCGACGATGAACGACCGGAGCTGCGCGGGGTCGGCGCGGTGCAGGAACTGGAACGGCAGCTGGACGGCCGCCGCCTTGACCCGCGCCATGATCTCCGCCGCGCGGTCGGATCCGAGTGACTGCTCCAGCAGGCTCTGGGCAAAGCTCAGACCGCCCTGGGCGATGTGCGCCCGCGCCGTCATCATGTCGCGGAACTCGGCGAGCACCTGCTCCGTCTCCGCGCTGCTGATCGACTCCAACCGGGCGATCTCACCGGAGATCGCCTCGACCTCCCCCTCGGAGAGGTGTCCGAGCACTTCGGCGGCACGGTCGCGGCCCAGCTGGATGAGGAGGATCGCAGCCTTGCGGACGCCGAGGCCGGCCACGGTGCCGCTCATCGCGCTCATCAGTGCCGCTCCACGAGCCAGCCGCGGAGCAGCGCGGCGACGTCCTCGGGCTGGCGCTCGACCAGCGCAGCGAGCTCTGCGCGGATCTCGTCGGACTCGGAGTGCTCCATCGACGCCAGCGCGAGCACAGCGGCCGACGGCTCCACCACGGTCTCGGCGGTCGACCGCTCCAGGGCGTCCTGCCGCAGCTGCTCGATGACGTACGACGTCGCCTCGACCCGTGCGCGGGCGTGCTTGCGGCCCTTGAGCCAGGCGAGCAGGAGGATCAGGAGGATCAGCACGACCAGGCCGCTGTTACGGATCAGCGTCCATTGCTGGGCGCTGGCGTCGGCCTTCTTCGCCGCCGCGAGGTCCGCCTTCGCGGCCTTCTCGGCGCTGCGGTCGAACGGCAGCGAGGACACCTGGACGGTGTCGCCCCTCTGGGGGTCGATGCCGATGCTGCTCGCGATCAGGCTCTGGATCTCGCTCGGGTTGATCAGCCGTGCCGTTGCCGCGTCGAGGACCACCCCGACGTGGAGGTTGCGGACGCTGCCCGGCGCGGTCTCCCGGTGCTCGACGGTGGTGTCGACGGCGTTGTCCGACGTCTCCGAGGACTTCTCGTACTGCGAGTCGGCGTTGCCGCCCGCCGTGCCGGAGGAGTCCATCTGGCCGTCCGGCCCGACGACTCCGGTGAGCGACGAGCCGGCGCCCGCACCGTTGTACTTCTCGACGTTCTTCGACTGCGAGAGCGGGACGTTCTTGTCGTTGTAGCTGTAGGTCTTGGTCTCGGTGACGGACTTGTCGAAGTCGAGGTTCGCGGTGACGGCGACCGTGGAGTTGCCCGATCCGAGGACGCGGTCGAGCATCGTCTGGACCCGGTCCTTCATCTCGTCCTGGTAGTCCTCGACCTGCTGGTTGCGCGTGCTGGCCGCGGCGCCGGACGACCCGTCGCTCGTGGAGAGCACGTGCCCGGCCGCATCGGCCACGGTCACCTTGTCGGGATCCAGGCCGTCGACCGACGAGGCGACGAGGTGGACCACGGCCTGCACCTGCTCCGGGTCGAGCGTGCTCCCGGGCTTGGTCGACACCAGCACGGAAGCGGTGGCCGGATCCTGCTTGTCCGCGAAGACCTGCTTCTGCGGCAGGGCGAGGTGGACGACCGCGGTCTCCACGCCGTTCAGTGCCTCGACGGTGCGGGAGAGCTCCGACTCCATCGCACGCTTGAAGTTGGTCTGCTCCTGGAACTGGGACGTCGACAAGCTCTGCTTGTCGAGGATGGAGTAGCCACTGTCGGCACTGCTCGGCAGGCCCTGCCCGCTCAAGGTGATGCGTGAGGAGTACACCTTGTCCTTGGGGACCATGACCGTCGCGCCGCCGTTGGTGATCTTGTAGGGCACGCCCTGCGAGTCGAGCTTGTCGATGACGGCGGAGGCGTCGGACGACGACAGGTTGCTGTACAGCGGCGCGTAGCTCGGCGTCGAGGCCCACCGGAAGACCATGAAGCCGGCGAGGAGCAGGGCGATGGTGCCGACGACGGCCACCGCCTTCTGACCGGGCGTGAAGGCCATGAACGTGCGCTGGTAGCGCGCCACGGCGCGAGTGACGCCGTCCTTCATCGACTCGGTCGTCATCAGACCTGCATCCGCATGATCTCGTTGAACGCGTCGACGGCCTTGTTGCGGACGGCGACGGTCAGCTGCGTCGTGACGTTGGCCTCGGTCGCGGCGATCGTGTAGTCGTGGATCGCGTTGAGGTCACCGGTCGCGGCCTTGACGGCGAGCTGGTCGCTGGTGTCCTGCACCCGCTCGAGGCGGTCGATCCCGTCGAGGACGAGGTTGCCGAAGTCGTGGTCCGGACCGGCCGTCTTCGCGGCGGCCGGGGCCGAGACCTGCGGGGCGACGTACGGCGTGAAGCCGACGCCCCCGATGCCGGAGATGCTCATGAGCGTCCGATCTGGAGTGCGGAGGTGTAGCTGTCCTGGGCTTCCTTGGTGACCTGGACCGACGCCTGGAACCCCCGCTGGGCCATCACCAGCTGGCTCATCTGGCTGGCGAGGTCCAGGTCGGGCAGCCGGATGTTGCCCTCGGCGTCCGCGAGAGCGTTCTCCGGGTCGCTGACGACCCGGCCCTGCGAGTCCGACAGGGCGATGCCGGCGACATCGACGCCGCCGTCCGGGCGCGCCCTCGCCATCACCATCTGGGCCTGGAAGGCGTTCTGGTCGGTGCGGGTCGCAGTGTTCACGTTGGCGATGTTGTTCGCGAGGGCGTCGAGCCAGGTCTGGTGGAAACCGAGGCTGGTGTTGGCGATGCGGAGCAGGTCGAACGCGCCCATCACATGCCCGTCGCTGCGGTCTTGACGAGGTTGAACCGCTCGTTCACCGCGCGGGTGAGGATCTGGTACTGGAACTGGCTCTGGACGGCGGCCATCGTCTCCTTGCGGAGGTCGACGTTGTTGCCGTTGGCGCCCACCGGGGTGTCGGTGGGCGAGGCGGTCGCCGTCACGTCACCACCCGCAGCCATGGTCCCGTCGTCGATCGCCGCCTTCAGCTGGGACTCGAAGTCGACGCTCGACGCCCGGAAGCCGGGGGTGTCGACGTTGGCGATGTTGTCGGCGATCACCTGCTGGCGCATCGTGACGCCATCGAGGGCCGATGCGAGGACGCGACTGACGGCGTCGGACACGGCGAACGACAAGGCATGCCTCCGAAGCTGCAAGGGGGAGGTGCCGGTCCTTCGGCGGGGGTGAGCGTTCCGTGCTCGCGGGACAGTTCGGCCCCGGCGGCCAGCTCCTGAGCGAAAAGCCGGAAGTCGTCGCAGGTCGGGACCTTCGGTCCGTGAACTGCTCAGGCGTCGAGGTCGACGTACAGGGGCTGCGCCGGCGTCGGGCCGGTGGCGTCGGCCACCCGGCCGCCGTACGCGATCTGTCGCTGCGCGGCCGTCAGGGCGGCCTGCAACCCGGCGCTCGCGCGGTCCTGGCGGTCCAGCAGGTCGCGGGCCCGCTCGGCCAGGTCGGCCGGCATCTCGCCCGGCACGGCCGGCGGCACCCAGGGCTCGGCCGGCGTGGCGGTCAGGCCCTTGACCAGGCGCTCGGCCCGGAGGACGTCGAGCTCCAGACGATGCAGCTCGCACTCCCAGACCGCCCGCACGCGTGCGGCTTCCACGGTGGTCACGCGCCCAGCTCGAGAGCGCCGGTGCCGGCGTACGACTGCACCGCGACCTGCCGCCACGTGTCGCACAGGTCGGTGACGAGGGTGAGCACCTCGTCGGTCATCGCGGCGTCCTTGCGGACGTTGGCCATCACCAGCTGGCGGTGCAGGAAGCCGTAGAGCGCGGCCAGGTCGTAGCCGCCGCGGAACTCCTCCGGCCGCAGGCTGGTGGCGAGCTCGAGCACGATGTCCTGCGCGTGGGTGAGGTGGCGGTGCGTCTCCTCGTGGTCCGACTGCCGCTGTGCCTCGAGGCCGCGCTGGACGTCGAGCACGAGCCGGTCGAGGAGCATCACCAGCAACCGGGCCGGGCTCGCGGTCGCGACCGACGCGTCCAGGTACGCCGCACGGGCGTTCGTCTTCATGCGCACCGAGCTGGCTGGTGAGCCAGCTCGACTGGCTGTTCATCTTGCTCAGCGCTGTCTCGAGCGCGGTGAACGTCTGCTGGAGGGTGGTACGACGCAGCGCGAGCCGCTGGTCCCAGTCGTCGATGCTGGCCTGGATCCGGGTGATCGAGGTGCCACGCCCAGTGATCGCCGAGGTGATCGTGCCGGTGTACTTGTTGCTCGCGGTGTCGGCCACCGCGGCCACCCGAGCGGCGAACCCGGCGGTCGTCCCGGACGTGAACTTCGCCGTGACACGAGCCGGGTCGGCGGCGTACGCCGCGGTGAAGGTGTCCTGGTTGAAGACGAGCTTCCCGAAGCGATCTGTCTGGATCCCGACGTCGGCGATCGACGTGCCGTCCGCCGGGTAGATCGCGTTGAGCAGCTCGTTGCGCAGTGACCGCACGCCGGCGTCGCCGGCCAGCGGCCCCGCGGTCTTCGTCGTCGCGTCGTAGCCGGTCAGCGCGTCGATCTGGGTGAGCGTCGCGTTCACGGAGTCGACCAGTGACTTGACGCTCGCCGTCACTGAGGCGGAATCCTTGGCCACCCTGACGTCCACGCTGGTGCCGACGGCGGCCGAGGTGACCGTGAGGTCGACACCGGGGATGACGCCCGTGAAGGTGTTGGTCGCCGAGTGGATCGTGT
>JAEKKP010000095.1 GCA_019510315.1 Propionibacteriales bacterium | reverse complement strand
GGCCATGATCGAGGCGATGGCCGACATCTTCGTTCAGGAATTGGCACCGCTTGACGTGTCCGCAGAAGTCTCGGTGTCGCCTGCGCATCCCGACGACATGGGCCCCGACTGGAAGAGCAGCGCCGAGCGGTAAAGGCGTACGGCCCGGGGTCCTCGACGCAGTCATCTGCTGCGGATCGCTCGAAGGCCGCGTGCACTGCGAACAGGCAGTTCAAGACTCGGGACAGGTGTCCCGCGCTTGAGAAGCGATGCTCGACCTCCAACTGCCTGTCGGCAGGTCGCGTTCGACACCCTCCTCCGGCCGCCGATGGTCCTGCGCTTCAGCAGAAGAACGGGCAGAACTTCGCCTGCCCGTCCAACGGACGCCGAACCGAGCTCGATCTCGAGACTTCTGCCCGTTGGTGTGCGACTGACCGTCGCGAGGAGTGCCGCTCTGGCCGGTCAGGCCGCCCGCTCACCTGCCGCGCGCCGGTCGAGGGCGACGATCGCGCGGCGCACCTTCGGCCCGCCGGTCGTCATCTTGTAGAGCCGGCGCGTTGGTCACCTTGGTCTCGGCGAGCCAGCCGTTGGGCAGGGACAGGCGGACCACCTTGTGCCAGGCGGAGTAGAGCTGCTTCGGGAACGGCGCGGTGTGGTAGTTCAGGCCGTACTTGTCGAAGAGGGCCCGCACCTTCGGCGCGACCTCGGCGTACCGGTTGCTCGGCAGGTCGGGGAACAGGTGGTGCTCGATCTGGTGACTGAGGTTGCCGCTCATGAGGTGCATCGCCTTGCTGCCCGAGATGTTGGCGGCGCCGAGCATCTGGCGCAGGTACCACTCGCCCTTGGTCTCGCCCTCGATCGAGCGCTTCTCGAAGGTCTCGACACCCTCGGGGAAGTGGCCGCACATGATGATCGAGTTGCTCCACAGGTTGCGCACGATGTTGGCGGTGAAGTTCGCCGCGAGGGTGGGGAGGAACGAGCCGGTGGGGATCGAGAGCGCGGGGTGCACCAGGTAGTCCTTGGTGGCCTGCTTGCGGATCTTGCTCAGCACGCCCTTCAGCCGGCGCTGGAACTCGGGGTCCTTGAGCTTCTTCTTCTTGATGGTGGCGCCGAGCTCGAGGTCGTACGCCGCGATGCCGTACTCGAAGAAGAGAGCGTTGATGAAGCTCCACAGCGGCTGCCCGAGGTACATCGGGTGCCAGGTCTGCTCCTCGTCGACGCGCATGATCCCGTAGCCGAGGTCGTTGTCCTTGCCGAGCACGTTGGTGTAGGTGTGGTGGAGCTCGTTGTGCGAGTGCTTCCAGTCGGCGGCGGGCGTCGCCATGTCCCACTCCCAGGTGGTGGAGTGGATCTTCGGGTCACGCATCCAGTCCCACTGGCCGTGGAGGACGTTGTGACCGATCTCCATGTTCTCGAGGATCTTCGCGACGCTCAGGCCGGCGGTCCCGACCAGCCACGCCGGCGGGAAGATCGAGGCCAGCAGCACGATCCGGCTGCCGAGCTCGAGGGAGCGCTGGGTCTTGATCAGCTTGCGGATGTACGCCGCGTCGCTGGCACCGCGGGCTTCGATGACCTCCGCGCGGATCGCGTCGAGCTCCTTGCCGAGCTGCTCGATGTCCTCGGGTGTCAGGTGCGCGATCGGGCTCTGGGCCTGCTTCTGGATCGTGGTCATGGTGACTCCTAGAGGTCGAAGGTGCACGGCCCGGCGGCCGCGTTGATGCAGGTCTGGACGAGGACGCCGCCGGGGTCGGTCTCGCCGGCGACGGCGGTGGTGATGTCGCCGCTGCGCAGGTCGCGCACGGCGCCGTTGAGCAGCGGGCTGACGCAGCTGAAGCAGACGCCCATGCGACAGCCCGAGCGCATCAGCACGCCGGCACCCTCGCCGGCCTCGAGGATCGGCGTGGAGCCGTCGGCCTCGACGACGGCGCCGGAACGGCCGAACGTCACGGTGCCACCCTCGCCGGCCACCACGACGGTGGCCCGGAACTGCTCGGTGTAGAGCGGCAGGCCGGCCGCGGCGTGGTGCGTCTCGAGCGCGTCGAGCAGGCCGCCCGGCCCGCAGGCGTAGGTGATCCGGTCGGCGATGTCGGGCACGAGCGTCGACAGGTCGGCGACGTCGAGCAGGCCGTGCTGGTCGTCGTACCGGGCGACGAGGTTGATCGCACCGGCGGCGTCCAGCGCCTTGAGGTCGGAGAGGAAGATCGAGTCCGGCTCGCTCGGCGCGACGTGCACGACGACGATGTCGAGGTCCCGCGTTGCCCGGTGGTTGAGCGTGTCGAAACCCAGGACTCCCTCGTCAGTGACCGGGAACAGGTTGCGCAGCATCCCGATCACCGGCGTGACACCGGATCCGGCGGTGACGAAGAGCAGCTTGTGGGCGTCGGCCGGGAGCACGAAGTCGCCGGTCGCCTGCTCGAGGTGCACCAGCGTGCCCCGCTCGGTGTCGTGCACCAGGTGGTGGCTGACCACGCCGTCGGGCACGGCCTTGACGGTGATCGAGATGTAGCCGTCGGGCCGCGGGCCGTGGGTGAGGGAGTAGGCGCGCCACTGGCGGACGCCGTCGACGTCGATGCCGACGCGGACGTACTGGCCGGGCACGTGACCGGCCCAGTCGGCGCCCGGACGGATCACGAGCGTCGCCGCGTCGCGCGTCTCCGGGATCACCTGGACCACTCGTCCGCGCAGCGCAGCACCGCGCCGGAGCGGGCTGAACAGGTCGAGGTAGTCGTCGGGGACCAGCGGGGTCACCGCGAGCTCGGCGAAGCGCCGGAGGGTGGAGGTGGCCATGTCCCCAGCCTGACCGCTCGAGGGCGTAAACTCCTGACCTGTCCGCGTGAATCGAGCGGCTTGTTTTGTTCGGAGATGACAATGAAGCGCAACCCTCGCCGCTCGCTTGCCCACGACCTCGAGCTCGGCCCGGCCATGCTCGAGGAGATGCGTCAGGCACTCCCGGCCGTGGCCGAGCACGTCGTGGCCGCGGTCATCGCAGAGGTACCGAGCTATGCCGACGCCCTGTCGGGCCCGATGGGCCAGACGATCCGCAACGCGGTGCAGCTCGCCCTCGGCGGGTTCATCTCGCTGGCCGGCCGGCGCCGGCGCACCGACCTGAAGACGCCGGCCGCGCCGGCAATGGAGGGCGCCTACCAGCTCGGTCGCGGCGAGGCCCGCAGCGGGCGGTCGATGGACGCCCTGCTGGCGGCGTACCGGATCGGTGCCCGTGTGTCCTGGCGAGAGATGTCGGCGACCGCGGTCCGGTCAGACCTCGACAGCGAGACGCTCGCCCAGTTCGCCGAGCTGGTGTTCACCTACATCGACGAGCTCTCGGCAGCGAGCGCCGCGGGTCACACCGACGAGCTCGCGACGACCGGCCGGGTCCGCGAGCGACTGCTCGAGCGGCTGGCCACGCTGCTGGTCAAGGGCGAGGGCGAGGACGCGATCCGCGGCGCGGCCGAACGCGCCGGCTGGGCGGAGCCGACGACCCTGACCGCCGTGCTCGCCCCCACGAGCCGGGCACGCAGCCTCTTCATGTCGATGCCCGAGGGCTCCCTGCTGGCTCCGCAGGACCTGCTCGACGACGAGGACCACGTCCTGCTGCTGGTCCCCGACGCTCACGGCCGACGACGCAAGGCGGTGCTCAGGTCGCTGCGCGACAGTGGTGCGGTCGCCGGGCCGCCGCGACCGTGGCTGGAGGTGCCGGCCTCGTTCCACCGCGCCGTCCGGGCCGCCGCACTGGGCATCGACGACGTCGACACCGAGCTCCACCTCGGCGAGCTCGTGCGGAGCGCAGACCCGGATGCTCTCGCCGACCTCCGCGTCGCGGTGCTCGCGCCGCTCGAGGGAGTCCGCGAGAGCTCTGCCGACAAGCTCACCGACACCCTTGCGGCCTGGCTGCGCCACCACGGCCGCCGCGAGGACATCGCGGCAGCGCTGTTCGTCCACCCCCAGACCGTGCGCTACAGGATGGGGCAGCTGCGCGACCTGTACGGCGACCGGCTCACCGACCCGGCGTTCGTGCGGGACGCCACCATCGCCCTCGCGTGACCGGACGTCGAGCCTGTCGAGACGGGGGCGCGTCTCGACAGGCTCGGCGTCGGACCGATCAGCAGAAGTGGATGAAGCTGCCGCTCAGGACGTCGAGGTCGTCGAAGACCGGGATGTCGATGTCCAGGTGCGGCTCCGAGACGCAGCTGAACGTGCCTCCACTCACCGTGTAGACGTTGGTGTCGTTGAGACAGACGATGCAGTAGTCCACGAACATGAACTTGTTCTGCGCCTCGATGCCGCCGTCGTCCCCGTCGGAGTGGTAGTGGACGAAGGCACCGTCGTCACCGTCCTTGAAGTACTTCACGTCGCCGCTGATCAGCGTGTTGTCGGTGTCGAAGTACCCGTACACCCGACCCGCGGTGCAGGCGGTGCAGCCGTCCTCCGTGAAGCCGGCGCCGACAGCCATCTTCCCGAACTTGAGGTCGTTGATGGCGACGCGTTCCTTCTTGTTGCCGGAGTCGAGACACGTGCCGGGGTCGCTCTCGCCGAAGCAGTACGTGCCGTCCAGCTCGAACCGCTGCGACCACGGGTTCCCGTTCAGCGCGGTCGGCGTCAGCATGAAGTCGAACAATGCGTTCGGCATGTTGTGGTGCACGCCGCCGCCGTCGGTGAACGACGACTGGTCGAAGCAGACCTTCACGTCCGGTGCGATGTTCTGCAGGTTCGCGTCGATGTAGCCCGGTGCCAGGTTGGTCTTGAGCGTGATCGAGTCGATCTGCGTGTCGGTCTTCGCCCGGTAGTGCACGTCGACCTTGTCCGTCATGTTCAGGTTGATCGTCGCCGGCGTGGGGTTCGAGATCTCGCCCTTGAGGAACTTTCCGTCGCCCTGCACGAACTCGTAGTCGAGTGGCGCGGACGAGATGTCGTAGCCCATGTTCTGACCGGCATCCGTGATCTGGAAGAACGTGTCACCGATGTCGTGGATGTCTGCGGTGAAGCGTCCGGTCTGCAGGTTGCCGTAGGCCGTCTGGTGGCCGGCGACGCTGTTGTGCGGGCCGGCAGCGGACGGGTACAGCTGCAGCAGGATCCGTCCGATGTGCTGGTTGTTCGGCGGGTCGTTCTGTCCGCGCGGCGCGAACGAGAAGCTCGTCCCGTTCTGGCTGGAGAACACGGCCCGCATGTGGCTGGGGATGTCGTCCACCGCAGCGTGCAGGGTGTCGATGCCCAGTGGCAGGGCGGTTCCGTCGGTCAGGTTGTACAGGCCGGTGGCATCCGCCGTGACGTGGTCGATGTGCTCGCCGTGCGCGTCGTACTCGAGAACGGTCGTGCTGTCCGTCGGCTGGTCGAGGCTGAAGTCGATGTGCGACGGGACCTTGTCGATCGTGCCGTTGACCTTCAGGTTGTGTGTCCCGTCGGCCAGGTTCGCGAACAGGTGCATGATCTGCGGCGAGGAGGTCTTGATGGTGCCGCTCATCGGATCGGCCGAGAACTCCAGGCCGCTGATGCCCCGCACCTTCAGGAAGATGCGGTACAGCGACGGCGTGTCCTCGTAGGACGCGTAGTCGTCCGTGGCGTTCGTTGCCGGCGCATCGGCTCCGTTGCTCGCCAGCAGCGAGACGGACCCGATCGGCGAGGACGGCGTGAACTTGGCCGTCGTGAGGTCGGGCTTGAACTCGAAGGTGTTCGAGGCCGGTAGCCCGGCGATGTCCAGGTCCAGCTTGTTGGCACGTGCGAAGAAGTTCGCCAGCGTGTCCTGCGCCGTGACGTGGATGTCGTCGATGGTGTTGTTGCCGGTGTAGTTGAGGAAACCGTTGTCGAGGTCAGCCGTGACGGTGATCTGCGTCGGCAGCTGGTCGATGGTGCCGTCGACCGTCAGGTTGTGCGTGTGCGCGGCGTCGGCAAGGTGCGCGAACAGCGTCATCGTCTGACGACTCCCCGTGTTGAGGGTCGCCGTCAGGACAGGGGCGGTGTTGAACGTGATCTCGCCGACGCTGTCCATCCGCAGGAACAGGCGGTAGAGCGTGGGCGTGTCCTCGTACGACGCGTGGTCGCCGGAGGACGCAGGCGCGTCGGTGCCGTCGCTCGCGAGCAGCCGGACCGATCCGATCGGCTGCGACGGCGTGAACTTCAAGGCGCTGCCGTCCGGCTTGAAGTCGACGGTGACCTGTGAGGGCAGGTCCTGCACGGTCAGGTCGAGACGCGTTGCCCGGGTGAAGAACGGCGTCGGGCGGGTGGCATTGACCGCGATCTCGTGGATCCCGGTGCCGTGCCCGTCGAAGGTGAGGTGGCCGTTGTCCGGGTCGACGGTGACCTCGGTGTCGGCCGGCAGGTTCGACAGGTGGCCCTTGACCTTGGTCGAGGTGACGTCGTCGTCCAGCGTGAAGGGGAACAGCGTCGGAGCGGTCGCGAAGACCAGACGACCCTTCAGCGGCGGGCCCTGGTCGATCGAGACCGACTTGAAGTCGGACACCTGGAGACCGGCCGTGAAGTTGCTGGTCGTGGTCCGGTGGAACTTGGCGAACGGTGCGGTGCTCGGGTCCAGGGGGTCGACCTCGGAGCCACTCGCGAAGCGTGCCTGGATCCGGTCGATCTTGCCGGTCCCGGCGTCGACCGTGGTCTGGTTGCCGGCCTGCACGAAGGACAGGTGCTGCGGGATGCCCCAGGCGTCGAGTGCGGCCGCCGTCGAGATGTTGCCGCCGACCGTGTCGTGGTAGGTGCCGGTGATCTTGGCGATCGCCGCGTTCGCGTCGTACGTCGTGGTGTCGGCGCCACCCGAGGTGTCGTGGACGACGTCGATCGACGACGGGAGCTGGTCCACCGTCGCATTGACGTTCTGCGCCCGGCCGGGGGTCAGGATGTCGATGTTCGCGTCCAGCTTGGTCTGCGTGCTGGTGACGTGGAACTCCTGACGGCTCGAAGCGGCCACGATCCGTGTGGTGAAGGTGGCGGGCACGGGGGTGAACCCGCCGGTGCCGCGGTAGGTGTTGTCGGGCGCGTCCGGGTCGGCACCGGAGAACATCTCGCCCAGGACCGCCAGGGACGACGGCGCGTTCAGCGTGTCGATGGCGAGCTTGAGGTCGGCCCCCGCGGAGGAGAAGCCGGCGATCGTGAGAGCGGCCTTCCAGTGCTTCGCAGTGCCGGCCTTGCTGCCGTCCTCACCGAAGCCGACGTACGTGTTCGCGACACCCGGGACGATCGCGACCGCCTCGATGGTCACCCGCTCGGAGGCGGAGAAGAGGAGCGACCTGGAGAGCTGGAGGCTGAGACCGGGGAGGGCGATGCCGATCAGGCCGGTGAAGTCGGGCAGCCCCTTGCCGTCGACGTCGATCAACGCGGGGACGCCGATGAGGGCGCGGGTGTACTTGACCAGCGGTGGGCCGGACGTCGGGTAGTACGTCGTGCGGTACACGTAGCCGGCGACGTTGATCGCGCAGATGATCCCGGGCAGCTGGTCGAGGATCGGACCGACGCCCGGGATGTTGGTGGTGACACCGGTGACCGCGGTGACGATCGGGCACAGGATGCCCTGCAGCAACGTGGTCGGCGAGCCGCCGAACGCACCGTCGAGGCCGTCGTGCGGGTTGGGCGTGGCGGTCGTGGAGACGGCTGCCGTTGCCGTCGCGCCGGCCGTCGTGCCGGTCGAGGAGACGGTCGCGGAGGCGCCGACGTCGTAGGTCTGTGCGTGGACGGCCGGCGCGTAGACGACCACCATGGCGGCGGTTGCGGCTGCGGCCACCACGGCACGCTTCACTCGGTTGCTGAGCATGACGCTCACCCCCTGGCTGCGGTGCAAGCAGCCCTCGATCCCGGTATCGGCGAGGTCAACGCCGCCCCGAGCGCTCGATGTCCTCACAGGGAAAGTAGGTCTGGTGTCAAGGGGATCAACGGCGACGAACAGACCCGAATCGGCCCACACCGGGCCGCGCCGTCGATCAGGTGGTCTGGACCGCTGCGCCGGATTCGATCAAGGCCTCGACGTCCTGTATCCCCCAGGCGGCGAGCGCCTCTTGCGTGTGCGCGCCCGTCTCGCCCGCAGGGGGCAGGCCGAGGCTGGCCTCGGTCCGTGAGAACCGCGGCGCGGGTGCCGGCTGGACCAGACCCTCGTGCTCCACGAAGGTGCCGCGCTCCTTGATGTGCGCGTGGTCGACCGCCTCGCTCATCGGCAGGATCGGCGCGACGCACGCGTCGGTGCCGTCGAAGACCGCCGCCCACTCCGCCTGGGTCCTCTCCCGGAAGCGCGCTGCGATCACCTCGCGGAGCTCGTCGGCACGGTCGACGTCATAGCGGTCCGGCGCAGCCTCGCGGATGCCGAGGAGGTCGAGGAAGACCTCGTAGAACTGCGGTTCGAGCGCCCCGACGGACATGTGCCGGTCATCGGCGGTCTCGTAGATGTCGTAGTACGGCGCTCCGCCGTCGAGCAGGTTCGCGACCCGCTCCTCCTTGAACGTGCCGCTGGCGAGGAAGGCCGCCCCCATGGCGTTGAGGCTGGCGGTGCCGTCGACGATCGCGGCGTCGACAACCTGGCCCTGCCCGCTGGTCCGCGCCTCGAGCAACGCTGCCAGCACACCGATGACCAGGTACGTCGAGCCGCCGCCGAAGTCACCCAGCAGGTTGCTCGGGAACTGCGGCTTGTCCCGGACCTGGCCGAGCCCGAAGAGCGCTCCGGTGATGGCGATGTAGTTCATGTCGTGGCCGGCCGCCGACGCCCAGGGACCCGTCTGTCCCCACCCTGTCATCCGGCCGTAGACCAGCCGCGGGTTGCGGGCGAAGCAGGCGTCCGGCCCGATGCCGATCCGCTCGGTGACGCCGGGACGCATCCCCTCGACGAGCACGTCGGCGTCCTCGACCAGCCTGAGGACCGTCTCCACGGCGTCCGGCTTCTTCAGGTCGAGCGCGACGCTCGGGCGACCGCGGTTCAGCAGGTCGTGGGAGCCACCGGTGAGCAGCTGGCCGCCGGGGCGCTCGATCCGGATGACGTCGGCGCCGAGGTCGGCGAGCAGCATGCACGCGTGCGGGCTCGGCCCGATGCCGGCGATCTCGACGACCTTCACACCCTTGAGCGGACCGGTGCCCTGTCCGAGCTTGTAAGCCATGCGCGGATCATGACAGGCAAGGTTTCGACAGGCTCAACCACCGGTCGTCGGTGGACAGCTCTCAGTGCATCGAGTGGACCACGGCGTGGCCCTTGCCCCGCCCGATCATCCAGCGGTTCACGGGCACGGTGACGACGAACGCGATCACGAGTGAGGCGACCAGGCTCGACCAGAACAGGAGGTCGACCAGCCCGGCATCCATCGCGCCGGGGACGGCGACGACGAACGCGTTGTCGATCAGCTCCATCACCAGGATCGACACGGTGTCGGCCGCGACGGCCACCTTGATCGCCTCGTTGAAGGTCAGCCCGTGCCGGCGTACCGAGGTGAAGGTGAGCAGGTAGCCGAAGAAGAAGGCCAGCACGATCGCGAGCAGGATGCTCGGGACGTTGGCCCAGCCCCACCAGGTCGCCAGCACCATGCCGAGGACCTCGCCGATCGCGCAGCCGGTCAGGCAGTGCAGGGTCGCCGAGATCGCCGTCTGCCAGCTGCTGTCGTGGGTCTCGTGGTGTGTGTGCTCGTGTTCCATGTCGCGACCATATACCCCCAGGGGGTATCGAGCAAGTGATCGAGGCCACCTATGCAACTAGTTGCACATGCCGCCCTCGACCGGCACAGTGAGGGCGTGGCCCTCGAACACGCACTGCTCGTCTCGCTCAGCGAGCGACCCGCCGCCGGGCTGGAGCTGGCGCGCCGGTTCGACCGCTCGATCGGGTTCTTCTGGAGCGCGACGCACCAGCAGATCTACAAGGTGCTGCGTCGGATGGAGGCCGACGCCTGGGTCACCGCGCAGGTCATCGGGCAGTCCGGCCGGCCGGAGAAGCGCGAGTACTCGGTGACCGACGTGGGCCGCAAGGTGCTCGCGGACTGGGTCGCCACCACGACACCGCGGCCGGCGTTCCGCAGCGAGATCGCGGTGAAGATGCGCGGCGCGGCGTACGGCGACCGGACGGCCCTGCTCGCCGACATCGCCGAGCTCGTCGGCGACCACCGCACCCGGCTGGCGCACTACGAGGCGATGTCCGCACGCGACTACCCCGAGCCGGACCGGCTCACCGGCCAGGAGCTGGACACCTACCTGGTGCTGCGCGGCGGCATCCTCCAGGAGACCTTCTGGATCGCCTGGCTCACCGAATACCTGGAGGCCCACTCATGACTCGCTACCCCCACCTGCTCGAGCCGATCACGATCGGCGACCTGACGCTGCGCAACCGCGCGGTGATGGGGTCGATGCACACCGGGCTCGAGGACTGGTTCTGGGACGTGCCCAAGCTGGCGGCGTACTTCGCCGAGCGGGCACGTGGCGGAGTCGGCCTGATCGTGACCGGCGGCTACGCCCCCAACAAGCGCGGCTGGCTGAAGCCGTTCGCCAGCGAGATGTCCACCCGGCTGCACGCCGAGCGGCACAAGCAGGTCACCGCCGCCGTGCACGACGAGGGTGGCGCCATCGCGCTGCAGATCCTGCACGCGGGTCGCTACGCCTACACGCCGTTCTCGGTCTCGGCGTCCGCGACGAAGGCGCCGATCAACCCGTTCAAGGCCAGCGCCCTCTCGACCCGCGGCGTCGACCGCACCGTTTCCGACTTCGCACGGGCCGCCGGTCTGGCGAAACGGGCCGGGTACGACGCGGTCGAGATCATGGGCTCGGAGGGCTACCTGATCAACCAGTTCCTCGCCGCACGCACCAACCACCGCAGCGACGCCTGGGGAGGCACGGCCGAGAAGCGGATGCGGTTCCCGGTCGAGATCGTGCGCCGGACACGTGAGGTCGTCGGTGAGGGCTTCCCCATCGTCTACCGGCTCTCGCTGCTCGACCTGGTCGAGGGCGGCCAGAGCTGGGACGAGGTGGTGACGCTGGCCCACCTGGTGGAGGAAGCAGGGGCCACGGTCATCAACACCGGCATCGGCTGGCACGAGGCGCGGGTGCCCACGATCATCACGCAGGTCCCCCGTGGCGCATGGACGTGGACGACCGCCCAGCTCAAGCAGGAGGTCGGGATCCCGGTCTGCGCGTCGAACCGGATCAACACCCCCGAGCTGGCCGAGCAGCTGCTCGCCGACGGCACCGCCGACCTGGTCTCGATGGCCCGGCCGCTGCTCGCCGATCCCGAGTTCGTCAACAAGGCCGCCGCCGAGCGCGAGGACGAGATCATCACCTGCATCGCCTGCAACCAGGCCTGCCTCGACCATGCCTTCCGCAACCAGAAGGCCTCCTGCATGCTCAACCCCCGGGCCGGTCGCGAGACCGAGCTCGTGCTGATGCCGGTGATGCGGCCACGCACGGTGGCGGTCGTCGGCGGCGGCCCCGCCGGCCTCAGTGCCGCCGTCTCCTTCGCCGAGCGCGGCGACCGGGTCACGCTGTTCGAGAAGAGCACCGAGCTCGGCGGGCAGTTCCGGCTCGCGATGCAGATCCCCGGCAAGGAGGAGTTCGCCGAGGCACTGCGCTACTTCCGCCGCCGCCTGGAGATCCTCGGCGTCGACGTGCGCCTCGCCACCGAGGCGACCGAGTCGTCGCTGGCCGGCTTCGACGAGGTCGTGGTCGCCACCGGCGTCGAGCCGCGGATGCCGTCGATCCCCGGCATCGACCACTCCTCCGTCGTCTCGTACGCCGACCTGCTGACCGGGTCGGCCGTCGCGGGCAAGCGCGTGGCGGTGATCGGCGCCGGCGGGATCGGCGTGGACGTCGCGCACTTCCTCACCCATGACCCGACCGAGACGACCGAGGACTGGCTGGCCCACTGGGGTGTCGGCGACCCGTCGATGCACCGCGGCGGGCTGACCGAGCCCAGGCCGCGCGAGCCGGTGCGCGAGGTGACGCTGGTGCAGCGCAAGACGTCGATGATCGGCCGCGGCCTGGGCAAGACGTCGGGCTGGGCGCACCGGGCCGTGCTCAAGCAGGCCGGCGTCGCGCAGGTCAGCGGGGCGGCGTACCGGCTGATCGACGACCGGGGCCTGCACCTGACCGTCGACGGCGAGCCCCTCCTGCTCGAGGTCGACACCGTCGTCGTCTGCGCCGGCCAGGAGTCGGTGCGTGACCTCTACGACGAGCTCGCCGGCGCCGGCGTACCGGTCAGCGTGATCGGCGGTGCCGACGTGGCCACCGAGCTCGACGCCAAGCGCGCCATCGAGCAGGGCGTTCGCCTCGCCGCCAGCTGACAGTTGACCTACCGTGAGGCTGTGGCCGTACGTCGCTTGTCTCGCGCGGTGGTCGCCGTCGCGGTGACGGCGGCGGTCGCCGGCTGCGGCAGCACGACACCGTCGACGGCGCCGCTCCAGCATTCGCAGGCCGCGGCAACGAGTCGGTCGAGCACCATCGGCGCGACGCGGGCTGCGGCTCCGGGACTGGCGAAGGGTGCCGACGCGTGGGTCGCGGTGTCGGTCGCTCGGTTGTGGCAGTCACCCAGCTCGCCGTGGTCGGTCGACGCGCCCGCGCTGAAGGCACCGGTGCGGTTCCGCGCGTGGCTGCGCGCGATGTCGCTCTCCCAGCGTCGCGCCCTCGACCTGCGCAGCGACACCGAGGCCCTCATGGGCGATCGCGTGGTCGTCGTACGACTGCGGCCGCGGTGGGCGAAGGTGGTCGTGCCCTCGCAGCCGAGCCAGAAGGACTCGCGCGGCTATCCGGGCTGGGTGCCCCGCCGCCAGCTGACCGCCGCGGCACCGGCCGGCACCGGCCAGGTCGCGACCGTGACTACGCGCACCGCCTGGCTGCGCGGCGACGACGACGCCGCGCGACGACAGACGGAGATCAGCTTCGGCACCGATCTCCCGGTCGTCGGCACGGCCCCGGGCTACGTGCGTGTCGCCGTCCCGGGCGGCAGCGTGCGGCGGCTGCCCACCTCGGCGGTCGCCGTCCACGCACCCGGTCGGCCGGCGCTGGCCGCGAGCCGGTCCGCCCTGACCACGACGGCGAAGTCGTTCCTCGGTCTGTCCTACCTCTGGGGCGGGCTCTCGGGCTTCGGCATCGACTGCTCCGGGCTCACCTGGCTCGACTACCGCGTGCACGGGATCCTGATCCCGCGCGACGCGCTCCCGCAGTCACGCGCGGGTGCCGCGGTGAGCACCCGGCGCGCCGGCGACCTCGTCTTCTACGCCGACCACGGCGTCGTGCACCACGTGTCGATGTACCTCGGCGACGGCTGGGTCATCCACGCGCCGCACACGGGTGACCATGTGCGCATCGTCGCGTTCGCGGCTGCGCCGCTGCGGGGCGAGTACGCCGGCTCGCGGCGCTACCTGGACTGAGCGCTCGGACGCCACGACGCCAGGACGCCCGGCACGCGGTCTGCGTGCCGGGCGTCCCCGGGATGGAACAGCAGGTTCAGATCGGCAGCGAGTGAAGCGCGTCGCAGAGCTGGCCGAGCTGGTCGGTCGGGTCCTGCGTCGCGATCTGGTCGCACAGGTCACCGAGCGTGTCGCCGATCAGGCCACCGCCGGCGGTCGGCACACCCGGAAGGCCGGGCAGACCGGGAAGACCGGGAAGACCCGGCAGGCCGCCACCGGTGGGCACGCCGGGCAGGCCGCCACCCATCGCGTCGCACAGCTGGACGAACTGACCGGTCGGGTCGAGGGCGGCGAGCTGGCTGCAGATCGCAGCCGGGTCCGGGGACCCACCGGCGATCTGGCCGAGCAGGTCGCAGAACGCGGCCGCGCCGGAGGCGAACTGTCCGGTCGGGTCCTGCGCCGCGATCTGGCCGGCGACGGAGTTGCACTGGTCGGTCACGGGGTTCGAGGGCGCCGGCGGGGGCGGGGTGCCACCGTTGCTCGGGGTCGGAGCGGGAGCAGGCGAGCCGTTCAGGCAGGCGGCGTACGCGCTGCGGGCCTGGGCCAGCCGGGCGCGGTCGCGGGCGAGCCGCTTCTTGGCCTTCTTGACGGCCGCCTTGTGGTGGTGCCGCTTGGCCGCGTGCAGCTTCTTCTTGTCCTTCTTCACGTGCTTCTTGGCCTTGACGACGCTCGTGTGCTGGGCCGAACACGAGGATGCGCCGGCAGCGTTCGCCGCGCCGGCGAAGGCGGTCAGGCCCAGGCCGAGGGCCAGGCTGACGAGGACCGCGACCGCGATCCGAATGAGGTGCTTGAACACTGTGTTCTCCCGTTCCGTGGGTGGTATGTCGCAAAGACACTGAATGTCACCCGAGACATGTGACTCAACGCACGGAAGTTCGGGAGGTTACGTCCGGATTTTCACCAATATGGACGATGAGCGCCTTTTGGACCGGCTCACGGGTGCTCGGTGTCGTGCTCGTGGTCGCGGTGCGACGCCGGCTCGACCTGGAAGGTGGCGTGGTCGATCCCGAAGTGGGCGGCCACGCACCCGGTCAGGTCGTCGAGGATCGGGCCCACGCCGCGCTCGGCGAGGCTGGCGTCGCTCACCGTCACGTGCGCGGAGAGCGCGGGCATGCCGCTGGTGATGGTCCACGCATGAAGGTCGTGCACGTCGACCACGCCGCCCACCCCGCAGAGGTGACCGCGCACCTGCTCGACGTCGACGCCCGGCGGTGCCGCCTCCAGCAGCACGCCGCCGGCCTCGCGAAGGAGCGCCCATGCTCGCGGCAGCACCATCGCGGCGATCAGCAGCGAGGCGACGGAATCGGCGCGCAGGAACCCGGTGGTCAGCACGAGCAGCCCCGCGACGATCGCGAGCACCGATCCCAGTGCATCGCTGAAGACCTCGAGGTAGGCGGCCTTCATGTTCAGCGAGCTGTCGCGGCGCGACGTGAGCAGCGACAGCGAGGCGACGTTGGCGACCAGGCCGACCGCCGCGAACACGAGCATCTGGCCGGCATCGACGTCGGCCGGGTCGATGAGGCGGCGCGTGCCGGCGTACGCGAGGTAGGCGCAGACAGCGAAGAGCACCAGCGCGTTCACGACCGCCGCCAAGATCTCGGCGCGGTGGTAGCCGAAGGTGCGCCGCGGACTGACGGGACGACTGGCGATCAGCGAGGCCGAGAGCGCGATCAGGATCCCGGCCGCGTCGGTGAGCATGTGGCCTGCGTCAGCGAGCAGCGCGAGGGACCCGGAGAGCCAGGCACCGACCGCCTCGACGACGACCACGCTGGCGGTCACGAGCAGGACCAGCACCAGCCGCCGACGATCGGCTGCACGGCCCGCGGCATGCGCGTGGCCCGAGGTGTGCCCGTGGCCCGCGTTCATGCGTCTGAAGGTACCTGCGGCACTACGCTGCGGGCGTGACGCAGACCATTCTCCCCACCATGACGGGAGTCGTCCTGATGGTGCCGGAGGCGCGGGCGATCGTGCCGTCCGCGCACATCACGGTGCTCGCGCCGTTCGGCGGCGATCGCGGCCCGACCCCCGGCGAGCTCGCCGACGTCGAGGCGTTCTTCGCCGACCAGACGGCGTTCGGCTACCAGCTCACCCAGGTCTGCACCTTTCCCGACGGCCACCGGTACCTGTCACCCGACCCGGCCTCGGCGTTCAGCAGGCTGACCCACGGGCTGCACCAGCTGTTCCCGGAGTACCCGCCGTACGAGGGGAAGTTCGACCTGGTCGTCCCGCACCTCACGATCCCGGAGGACGCCGTCGTCGGCGCCCTGCCGATCCAGGCGCACGCCCGCGAGGCAACCGTGCTGCACGTGGAGGACGGCAGCTTCACCGAGATCGCGTCGTTCCCCCTCGGAGCGAGTGCCGCATGAGCGGCAGCGTTCTCGAGGCGGCCGGAGTCTGGGCGGCCGACGACCGCCGCACCCTCCTCGAGCCGACCAGCGTCGCCGTCGAGACCGGTGAGATCGTCGCGGCGTACGGCGACCCGGGTGCCCAGCACGCCCTGCTCGCCCTCGCGCTCGGAGGACGGCTGGTCCCCGGTGGCGGCGAGCTGCGGATCGACGACGACTACACCGCCGAAGCCCGGCAGGCGCAGGTCGCGCTCGTCGACGTACCGGGGGTGAGCGAACCGGACGACGTGCTGCCCCTGACCACCGTCGTCGGTGAGGAGCTGGCGATGGCCGGCATGCCGGCGCGGCGTACCCACGTCGACCACTGGCTGACCAGCAACGGGCTGCGGCAGCACATCGACGACCGGATCGAGGACCTGCCGGCCGGCCTCCGGACCGTCGTGCTGGCCCGGCTCGCGTCGTTGCGCCCCGGAGTGCGTTTCCTCGTGCTCGGGATGCCGGAGCGCAGCGGCATCGACCCGGCGGCCTGGCTGACCGAGGCCACGTCGCTCGCGGACGCGGGCTTCGGCGTGCTTGCGACCGTGTCGACCGGGATCGCGCGCCACCTCGAGCGCGATCACGCCGCGATCCGCACGGCGCCGTTCGGCAACGCCGTGTTCCACGACCCGTTCGAGGATCCGCTCGACGACCCCGACGCACCGACCATGGAGGACGTGCGATGACCTCGATCCGGATGGCGATCAGCGAGCTGCAGCGGCTCACCGCGGGCCGACTCTCCCGGATCGCGCTGCTCGCCCTGGCCCTCGTCCCGACGCTGTACGGCGGGCTCTACCTCTACGCCAACCACGACCCCTACGCCAACCTCGACCAGGTGCCCGCGGCTCTCGTCGTCCTCGACCAGGGCGGCACCGACCCCACCGGCAAGCAGCTCAACGCCGGCAAGGAGGTCGCCAACGAGCTGCTGGAGCAGGACTCCTTCGAGTGGCACGAGGTGAGCGCGGCGCACGCCCGCGACGGCGTACGGGACGGCCGTTACGACTTCGCGCTCACCGTGCCGGCCGACTTCACCAAGGCATTGACGTCGTCGAGCCGCTTCGAGCCGGAGCAGGCGCGGCTGACGATGACCACCAATGACGCGAACTCCTACCTGTCCACGACGATCGCCGACACGGTGACCGCGCGCGTGCGCGACGCGATCGCCACGCGGGTGGGCAGCGCCGCAGCCGAGCAGTTCCTGCTCGGCTTCGGCCAGGTCCGTGGCTCCCTGCAGGAGGCCGCCGATGGTGCCGGCAAGCTGCGCGACGGGCTGTCGACGTCATCGGCCGGGGCCACCGATCTGGCGTCCGGGGCGCATCGGCTGAAGAGCGGCAGCGACGACCTCGCCGCCGGTCTCGCGACCCTCGAGAAGAGCACCGACGCCCTTCCCGGCCAGGCCGACCAGCTCGCCGCCGGCGCGCTTGCGGTGGCCGACGGCAACGCGAAGGTCGCCCGGGTGGGCGATGCCCTGCGCCAGTACGCCGTCACGGCCAAGAACGCCTACTACGACCACCGGGTCGACCTGCAGAACCGGATGAGCGCCCTTCAGCTGACCGGCGCGCAGCAGGCGCAGCTGCTCGCCGTCTACGACCAGCTGGCGGGTCCGGTCAACGACGCCGAGAGCGCGGTGAGCGACGGGGCCGACAAGCTCGATGCCCTGTCCGCCGGGGCGATCCAGGTCGCGTCGGGCAGCCAGACGCTCGCCGCCGGGATGCCTGCGCTGGCCGCCGGCGTGCGGCAGGCGCGGACCGGGGCGGACGACCTGTCCGCCGGTGCCACCCGACTGGACGGCGGCGCCACCGCACTCGACACCGGGCTCGGCCAGCTCCACGACGGCAGCACGACCCTCGCCCAGCGGCTGGCCGACGGGGTCACGTCGATCCCCGATGTCAGCGACAGCCAGCGGTCGAGCATCGCCCGCACGATCGGCGACCCGGTCGGCATCCACGGTGTGTCCGAGGCGAAGGCGGGCTCGTACGGCGCCGGGCTCGCGCCGTTCTTCATGGCGCTCGCCGCGTGGATCGGTGGCTACGTGCTGTTCCTGCTGGTGCGGCCGCTGTCGCGCCGCGCGATGGCGGCGAACCAGACACCGCTGCGGGTGGCGCTGGGCGGCTGGCTCACGCCGGCCGTCGTCGGCGTCGTGCAGATGGCGGCACTGCTCGCCGTGGTGGCGATCGCGGTGCGGATCGTGCCGCAGAACCTCCCCGGCACCTTGCTCTTCCTGCTGCTGATGTCGGCGACGTTCGTCGCGATCGTGCACGCCCTCAACGCCTGGCTCGGTGCCGCCGGCCAGTTCCTCGGGCTCGTCCTGATGGTCCTTCAGCTGGTCACTGCTGGCGGCACGTTCCCGTGGCAGACGATCCCGCAGCCGCTGCACTGGCTGCACCACCTGCTGCCGATGAGCTATGCCGTCGACGGTCTGCGCCAGTTGATGTATGGCGGCCTGTCGGGTCTCGTGCTCCGCGACGTGCTGGTCCTGCTCGCGTGGCTCGCCGTCGCCCTGCTGGCGACCTCGCGCGCCGCCCGGACCCAGCGGATCTGGACCGTGCAGCGGGTCAAGCCGCAGCTCGTGATCTGACGCCTCGCACGCCTGTCAGGATCGTGACGTGACGATCGAGGTACGCCGCGCCGCCGAGCGGTTCGTCACGCGCGAGGCCGGTCGGACGACGTACCACTCGTTCTCCTTCGGGGCCCACTACGACCCGCGCGACGTCGGCTTCGGGACGCTCGTCGCTCACAACGACGAGCTGCTGCCGCCGGGAACCGGCTACCCCGACCACCCGCACCGCGACGTCGAGATCGTCACCGTCGTGCTCGACGGAGCGCTGCGGCACACCGACTCCTCCGGCCGCAGCGGCGTGCTCGTGCCCGGCGAGATCTCGCGGACCAGCGCCGGCTCGGGCATCGTCCACGCCGAGGTCGCCGACGGCTCGGCGGAGGCGCGCTTCGTGCAGACCTGGCTCCGCCCCGACGAGCCCGGCGGTCCGTCGTCGTACGCCGCGGCGCAGGTCGGCCGGCCCGTCGGCCTGACCGAGGTGGTCGGGCCGGAGGGGACGGTGGGCGTCGGCACCAGCGGAGCCCGGCTCTTCGTCGCAGCCGCGACCGCCGGCCGGCTGCTCCTGCCCGACGGGGACCTGCTCCACGTCTTCGTCGCCGACGGCGCCATGACCGTCGGCGACCGCGAGCTCGAGCCCGGTGACGCCGCCCGGCTCACCGACGAGGGCGGCCGCGAGCTCGTCGTCGAGCGGCCCGGAATGCTGTTGGTCTGGTCCCTGGCTCGTTGAGTGGCCAGGAACGGCCCGCCGAGTGGTCAGATATGGCCCTCCGAGTGGTCAGGTATGGCCGGACGTCGGGGCCGTTTCGGCCTACTGGCCGGGCCTCTACTGCCTACTCGACGGGCCTCTTGTGACCACTCGACAGACCTTTTCTGCCAACTCGACGGGTCAGGGGATGAGGACGCCGGGGTTGAGGATGCCGGTGGGGTCGAGGCGCTCCTTGACCGCGCGGAGCACCATCACGCCGACCGGGCCGATCTCCTCGGCCAGCCAGGGCTTGTGGTCGCGGCCGACGGCGTGGTGGTGGGTGATCGAGGCGCCGTTGTGCACCATCGCGTCCGAGGCGGCCGCCTTGGCGGCATACCACTGCGCGACCGGGTCGTCGGACTGACGAGTGGCGACGGTGAAGTACAGCGAGGCGCCGGTCTCGTAGACGTGGGAGATGTGGCACAGCACGATCGTCGACTCCCCGAGCGACTCCGTCAGCGCCGACTTCACCGCCTGGTAGACCCGGTCGAGGTGGGACCAGAAGGTCACCGTCTCGAGGGTCTCGACCAGTACGCCGACGTCGAGCATCGAGTCGCGCAGGTAGGGCCCGTGGAACCGGCCCTCGGCCCACGCCCGGCCACCCTCCTCGCCGAGGTTGGTGCCACCGAGGCCGTCGAGGAGGCCGGTGCACGCGCTGCGCCGGGCGTCGACCGCCTCTTGGGTGCCCTCGTAGCCGGCGATCATCAGGCAGCCACCGGCTGACTCGCCGCCCACCTCGGATGGGCGAGCCAGGTTGATCGCGGTCTCGGCCTCGTCGGAGAGCCGGATGACGGTCGGCAGCATGCCCGCCTGCGCAAGGCTGCGCATCGCGGCGGACCCGTCGGCGAACGAGGCGAACTGCCAGGCGTCGTACACCTTGACGGCGGGGAGCCGGCGCACGCGTAGGCGCACCGCGGTGACCACGCCGAACGCGCCCTCCGAGCCCATCACCAGCTCGCGCAGGTCGGGACCGGCGGCGTTGGCGGGCGAGCTGCCGAGCTCGAGGGTGCCCTGCGGCGTCGCCATCGTCAGTCCGACCACCAGCGAGTCGAAGCGGCCGTAGCCGGCCGACGACTGCCCCGACGAACGGGTGACGGCGAAGCCGCCGATGGTGGCGTACTCGAAGGACTGCGGGAAGTGTCCGAGCGTCAGGCCCTCGGCCGCGAGCAGCGCTTCGGCGGCAGGGCCACGCAGACCCGGCTCGAGTACGACGGTCATCGACTCGTGGTCGACCTCGACCAGCTTGTCGAACCGGACGAGGTCGAGGGAGATCACGCCGTCGAAGCCCTCGCGCTCGGCGGCGAGACCGCCGACGACAGAGGTACCGCCGCCGAACGGGACCAGCGCGACGCGGCGGCGCACGCACCAGGCGATCACGGCCGCCACCTCGTCGTGGGTCCCCGGTCGAACCACCGCGTCGGGCGAGTCGAGACCGTCGCCGCTGCGCAGCTTCAGCAGGTCGGGGGTGGACTTGCCCCGCGTGCGGTGCAGCCGGGTCTCGTGGTCGAGCAGCACGTGCTCGCGGCCGACCAGCTGCGCCAGCTCGTCGACCAGGTCGGGTGCCAGCGGGTCGGAGAGGCGCACCTCGTCGGACGGCACCGCCGGGGTGTCACGCGTGCCGAGGAACGCGTCGACCAGGGCGAGGGCGCTGTCGGGCAACGGGCCGGCCTGGGCGGGATCGCCCCAGCGGGACCAGTGCATCTCCGGAGGTACCGACTCAGTCGTCATGTGTTACAGTGTGACACATGACGTCACTTCGTCACAATAGCCCGGTGGACCTGGCTCTGGACGCCGCGCGGGAGTCGATCCTCGCCGTCGGCTGGTCCCGTACGACGCTCACCGAGATCGCGCGCCGGGCCGGCGTCAGCCGGATGACGCTCTACCGCAACTGGCCGGACATGCAGGCGCTGCTGGCCGACCTGATGACGCGCGAGTGGGCCGAGCTCGTGCAGGTCGACGAGCACGGCGCCAACGCCAGGGACCGCGTGGTTCGCAGCGCCGTCGCCACGGTGCAGGCGGTCCGCACGGATCCCCTCTTCGCCAGGATCATCGAGCTCGACCCCGAGCTGCTGCTGCCTTACCTCCTCGAGCGCCCCGGCCGCGCGCAAGGACTCGTGCTCGGCGCCGTGGTGGCTCAGATCCGCGATGGCCAGGCTGCCGGCGAGATCCGCGCCGGCGATGCGCAGCTCCTCGCCCGCGCCGTCGTCCTCACCTGTCACGGCTTCGCCCTCTCGGCGCGCACCATGACCGGCGGTGGCGTCACGCAGCGCAAGCTCGACCACGAGCTCGCCGTCCTCCTCGACGGATACCTGCGGCCATGACCGCCGCGACCATCACGGCCGGCGGCGCCGGCATCCCGGACCGCACCGACGTCCTCGTGATCGGACTCGGTGTCACCGGGGCCGGGGTGGCGCTCGACGCCGCGGCCCGAGGGCTGGACGTGGTCGCGGTCGACGCATTCGACGTCGCCTGGGGCACCTCGCGGTTCAGCTCCAAGCTGGTCCACGGCGGACTGCGCTACCTCGCGAAGGGCCAGGTCGGCATCGCGCACGAGAGTGCCGTCGAGCGCGGCATCCTCATGGAGGTCACCGCGCCCCACCTCGTGCACGCGCTGCCGATGGTGATGCCATTGACCGCCGACCTGACCGGCCCGCAGGCCTGGCTCGCCCGCCGTGGCGTCGGCGCCGGCGACCTCCTCCGGCTGCTGGCGCGCACCCGGCGCGAGACCCTGCCACGGCCACGCCGGATCAGCGCGACCGAGACCCGCACGCTGGCGCAGGTCGTGCGCCACGACGTCCGCGGCGGCATCCTCTCGTGGGACGGCCAGCTGGAGGACGATGCTCGGCTGGTCCTCGACCTGGCCCGCACGGCCGCATCCCTCGGCGCCCACGTCCACACCCGCACCCGCGCCGTCGAGCTCACCGGCACGGGCGCCCTTCTCCGCGACGAGCTCACCGGCGAGGAGCGCCGCATCGAGGCACGGACCGTGATCAACGCGACCGGTGTCTGGGCCGATCAGCTGGTGGAGGGCATCCGGCTCAAGCCCAGCCGGGGCACCCACATCGTGGTCCGCAAGGAGTCACTGCCGGGCGTCCGGTGCGCGGTGATGGCGCCCGTCCCGGGTGCGAGCAACCGGTTCGTGTTCGCCCTGCCGCAGCCCGACGCCACCTTCTACATCGGCCTGACCGACGAGCCCGTCGCCGGCGACGTGCCCGACGTACCGAAGCCGCCGGAGGAGGACATCGACTTCCTGCTCTCGGTGATCGGCCGCGTCCTGGAGCGGCCGCTGACCCGCGACGACGTCGTCGGCGCGTACGCCGGGCTGCGGCCGTTGCTCGACAGCGAGGGCTCGACCGCCGACCTGTCCCGGCGGCACGCGGTGCTGGTCTCCGGCTCCGGTGTGGTCACGGTCGTCGGCGGCAAGCTCACGACCTACCGACGGATGGCCGAGGACGCCGTCGACAAGGCCCTCTCGGTCTCGGGGCAGTCCGCCGGCCCGTGCCGGACCCGGCGGCTGCCGCTGCTGGGGGCCGCGACCCGCGCCGAGCTGGCGGCGATCGATGCACCTGAGCGGCTGGTCCGGCGCTACGGCACCGAGGCGCAGGCCGTCCTGGACAACGCGCTGGCGCTCGGGCTGTCGCGCGCGGAGGCGCTCGCACCGGTGAGCCCGACGATCCCGGTGACCCTCGCCGAGCTGGTCTTCGGCGTGACCCACGAGGGCGCGGCCGACGTCGGCGACCTGCTGGACCGCAGGACGAGGGTCGGCCTCGTGCCGGCCGACCGGGTCGTCGCCGAGCCGCTCGCCCGGCGTGCGCTGGCGATCGCCCGCCCTATCCCCTCCCGGGACTGACCAGGCCCTGGTCGTAGGCGTAGACGATCGCGGCCGCGCGGTCGCGAAGGCCCAGCTTGGTGAAGATCCGACCGATGTGGCTCTTCACGGTCAGCTCGGAGATGAACAGGTCCGAGGCGATCTCGGAGTTCGACCGGCCGGCGGCCATGGCGAGCAGCACCTCGTGCTCACGCGCTGTGAGCGCCTCGTGCGAGCTGTCTGCGGCCCGCGGCGGGGCCGGCGTACTGGTGCGGTAGCTGCTGAGCACCCGCCCAGTGACCGCCGGATCGAGCCACGACTCGCCCGTCGCGACCGTGCGGACCGCGCGGATCAGGTCGTCGGCGGAGGAGTCCTTCAGCAGGAAGCCGGCGGCGCCCGCACGCAGCGCGCCGGAGAGCATCTCGTCGTCGTCGAAGGTCGTCAGCACCAGCACCGGAGGACCGTCGCCCGACTCGGTGAGACGACGCGTCGCGGTGATGCCGTCGACGTCCCGCATCCGCAGGTCCATCAGCACCACGTCGACCTCGTGCTTGGCGAGAGCGGCAGGCAGCTCGGCCCCGTCACCGCACTCAGCGACGATCTCGAAGCCGTCGCGACGACGCAGGATCCGGCGCATGCCCGAGCGCACGAGCTCCTGGTCGTCGACGAGCACCACGCGGACCGGCGTGCCGGTGGCCGCCGTGGTCACCGCAGGATCCTGGGCAGCATGCGGCCGCACCACAGCTCGCCGTCGCGCTGGTGCAGGGGCAGCCGTACGTCGACGACCCAGTCCGCGTCCTCCGGGCCGGCCACCACGGTCGCGCCGAGCTGCTCGGCCCGGGCGCGCATCCCGGCGATGCCGGAGCAGGCGCCGTCCGCGGGCGCGACCGGGGTCGCGGGCAAGGCGTTGCGCACGGTCAGCCGGGCCCGTCGCGGACTCACCGCGAAGTGCACGCGCGCGGTCGACTCGGGGGCGTGCTTGGCGATGTTGGCCAGCGACTCCTGCGCGATCCGGTAGAGGCCCAGGCCGGTGCCGTGGGCCAGCATCGCGGGATCGCCCTCCTCGGCGTACTCGACCTGCAGCCCGGCCAGCTCCATCTGTGCCACCAGGCCGCAGATGTCCGCCGCGCCCGGCAGCGCTCGCGTCTCCGAGGGTCCGTCGGTCAGGGTGCTGACTGTCTGGCGGATGTCGGCCATCGCCCGGCGGCCGACCTGCTCGGCGTCGGCGAGCGCGGCGTCGACCTCTGCCACCTCGAGTCCGGTCGCCGTGCCGTCGACGTCGCGCAGGGCGTGCCGGGCTCCGGTGATGTGCAGCAGCGTCACGCTGAGGGAGTGCGCGACGAGGTCGTGGATCTCGCGGGCGATCCGCTCGCGCTCCGCAAGGGTCGCGCGTTCGCGTTCGCCTACCCGGGCCGCTCGCTCGGCCGTGAGGGCGCGCATCTGGGAGCGCAGCATCCCGCCGATGACGAAGCCCAGCACGACGTCGAGCAGGTGGATCGGCCAGCCCACCAGGGTGGTGCTCAGCCGCGTCGTCGCGATGGTGACCATCGCGAGCAGTCCGGTCACCGTGCCGAGCCGGACGCCTTCGCGGGCCATCACCTCGGCGGTCACCAGGGCGAGCAGGACCGGCGCCGTGTCGAAGGCGGTAGCGCCGACGACCGGGTCGGACAGGAGCCACAGCGCCGCGATGCCGATGCTGCCGAGCTCGAGCCAGGGCGCGAGCATCCGACCCAGGACCAGCTGGGTGATGCTCGGCCACGCCACCAGGACGGCGGTGAGAGCGATCGGCTGGGGCGCCCAGAGCGCGTCCCGCATGGCGAGCGCGGCGATCACGCAGGAGATCTGGCCCACGGTGGACACGAGCGGCACCCACCACGGATAGGCGAGACCCTTCGCCGCGATGTTCGCCTCGACACGGGCGCGCACGAGCTCCGGCAGCGCCCGGAGCGCCGGAGCCCAGCCGTCGGTCCGCGGGGCATACATGGGTCCAGCGTAGGCAGCGTGAGGTCCGGGGGCATCCGTCCGCGGTCGGAGACAGCCGGTGCTACCAGGGTCGCAGCCGGGTGGGTACCGCGGCCCGATGCCTGCCGTCACGCGGATCCGTAGGTTCGAGGCACCGAGACCGACCACGCCGCCCGACCCGGGCGGCAGACCACGAGAGGCCGTGAGCGAGATGGGCTGGACCGACACCCACCGCCGGTGGAACGCACTGCAGGACATCGAGGCGCGCGCGAACGCCGGCACGCTGGACATGCTGCCCTGGAGCCCCGAGTACGCCGACCTCTTCGGCGACCGCGACGGCCTGGCCGCGGCCCTGCGCTCACGCTGGGAGCAGGCCCGGCGCGCGCAGCTCGACTCGCACCTGCCCGAGCACGTGCTCGAGGAGCAGTGGTGCCGGCTGCACACGCGCCACCGCGGCGTACTGCGCCTGCTCGAGCGGTACGACGCAACGCGCGCCGACGAGGCGGACCCGGTCCCCGCCTGACACCGCAGTCCGGCTTGTTGCGAACTGTTTGCAACAAGGCCGATCCGTCAATAGTGTGGCCGGGTGACCCAGTTGCTCGAGGCCGCCGCCCCCACGCAGCGGCCCCGCGTCTCGCGCGAGCAGAAGCGGTCGCTGGCCCGGTGCCTGGCGTTCGTCGCGTTCCTCCACGTCGTCGGCTGGGGGCTGCTCATCGGCGTCGTCGCACCCGGCCACTACGAGGTCGGCGGCCGGCTGATCGGCGTCGGGCTCGGCCTCACTGCCTACACCTTGGGCATGCGGCACGCGTTCGACGCCGACCACATCGCCGCCATCGACAACACGACGCGCAAGCTGATCTCCGACGGCCAGCGCCCGATGAGCGTCGGCTTCTGGTTCAGCCTCGGGCACAGCTCCGTCGTCTTCGTGATGGTGATGGGCATCGCCTTCGGGGTGCGCGCGCTGACGCAGGGCGTCGACGACGGCAGCTCCAGCCTCCAGCAGGCGGCCGGCGTGTGGGGCCCGTCGGTGAGCGGAGTCTTCCTGCTCGCGATCGGGCTGCTCAACCTCGCCGCCCTCGTCGGGATCCTGCGGGTGTTCGCGGCGATGCGTCGCGGGCACTTCGACGAGGCCGAGCTCGAGCGGCACCTGCAGAGCCGCGGCTTCCTCAACCGCATCCTCGGCACGGTCAACAAGGCGGTCCGCAAGCCCTGGCACATGTACCCGACCGGCTTCCTCTTCGGCCTCGGCTTCGACACCGTGACCGAGATCGGCCTCCTGGTGATCGCCGGCGGCGCGGTCGCGGCGAGCCTGCCGTGGTGGGCGGTGATCACGCTGCCGGTGCTGTTCGCGGCGGGGATGTCGCTGCTCGACACCCTCGACGGCGCGTTCATGAACATCGCCTACGGCTGGGCGTTCTCCCGGCCGGTGCGCAAGATCTACTACAACATCACCGTCACGGCCCTCTCCGTCGCCGTCGCGATGATCATCGGCATCGCCACCATGGGCAGCATGCTCGCCGAGCAGACCGGCGTCCGGCACGGGCCGCTGGCGTGGTTCGCCGGGCTCGACCTGGAGTACGTCGGCTACGGGATCGTGCTGCTCTTCGTCGCGGCCTGGGCGGTGTCGGCGGCGATCTGGAAGTACGGCCGCATCGAGGAGCGTTGGTCCGCCCATCTGCGCTGACCGGACCCGTCCTCGGGGGATATCCCGGTTCGGTTCGGGCTGGGCGATTTGCTCGGATATCGTGACGCGGTGATCACGAAGGTGGGGCTCGTCGGCGGTGTCGCCGTGGCGTGGCTGCTCACGTTCATTCTCATGGGCGGCGACGTGCTGCCCTCGCTCTCGTCCTCGCCCGACCACGCCAAGGCGGCAAGCGCCCCCACGACCTCGCCGTCGACCCGGTCCGCCACACCCACGCCCACCCCGACCGCCAGCGCCACCCCCACCGACACAGCGGCCGCAGCAGCCGTGGCCGCCGAGCAGCTGGCGAACGCCAAGCCGCTGGCCGGGCACGTGCTGGTCCACCGACCCAACCCGCGGCGGTCGGCGCCGCCGGTGCTGACGTTCCGGATCGCCACCTTCAACGCGCTCGGCAGCTCCCACACCCGCGGGAAGAGCCACCGCAAGCAGAAGGCCTCCGGTCCGGCACGCACGTCGCGGGCTGGTCAGTACGTCCTGGACAACGACATCGACCTCGTCGGTTTCCAGGAGATGCAGGCCGACCAGCGCAGCGCGTTCATGAACGCGACCGGCGGCCGGTTCGGCCTCTACCCCGGCAACGAGCTGCGCAGCATGGACGGCGAGAACTCCATCGCCTACCGCCTCGACACCTGGGAGCTGGTCAAGGCGAGCTCCATCCCGATCCCGTACTTCGGCGGACGGCCGCGCAACATGCCGTACGTGCTGCTGAAGAACAAGCAGACCGGCATCACGGCGTACTTCGCGAACTTCCACAACCCGGCCGACACCGGCGAGTACGGCAAGCAGGGCCGCTGGCGGGTCGCTGCCACGGCGCGCGAGGCGGACCTCTTCGCCAGCCTGCGCACCGAGGGCTACCCGCTGTTCGTGACCGGTGACATGAACGAGCAGCAGCCCTGGTTCTGTGCCGTCGCCGGCCCTGGTGACCTCAAGGCCGCGGCAGGTGGCGACGGTGGTCGCGACGGCTGCAGCGTCGCCCCCGGCTTCCGGATCGACTGGATCGCCGCGTCGCACGACGTCACGTTCAGCAACTACCGCGAGGACCGCGGCGGCGTGGTCGCGTGGATGACCGACCACCCGGTGGTCATCGCCGACGCCACCGTCGACGCGGTCGACTTCCCGAAGGCAGTCACCGTCCCGACGCCTGCCGGCTGAGTCAGCCCTTCGCCGCCTGCAGGAACGCCTTCAGGATCGGTCCAGCGGTGTGTGAGCCGGACTCGCCGGTCTCGACGAACACCGCGACCGCGAGGTCGCCCTGGGCGGCGATCATCCAGGCGTGGGTGGGCAACGGCTGCTGCGAGCCGTACTCCGCCGTCCCCGTCTTCGCCATCACCGGCGGGGGCTGCAGCGGCTGCAGGAGCGTGCCCGAGCCCTCGGTGACGACAGAGCGCATCATCGCGCGCAGCTTGGCGGCCTCGTCGGCGGTCAGCGGGTCGATCGGTGGCGCGGCCGGTGCGGCGCTCGCCGTCGATCCGGCGTCGTCGCTGCCCGGCTCGATCAGCTGGGGCACGACCGTGTCGCCCTTCGCGACGCTCGCGGCCACGACGGCCATCGCCATCGGCGAGGCGAGCACCTTGCCCTGACCGATCATGTCGGCAGCACCCTCGGTGTCGCTCGCCGGCTCCGGCACCTGGCCGAAGTACGCCGGGAAGCCCAGGTCGTGGTCGATGCCGACGCCGAGCGATGCGGCCGCGTGCGCCAGGTCGGTGCCGTGCAGCCGGCCGTGCTGGGAGATGAAGCCGGTGTTGCAGGAGTTCGCGAGAGCCTCCTGCAGGCTGATCCGGCCGAGGCGGCTGGCGGGGTAGTCCGAGTAGTTCTTGAACTGCTTGCCGTTGACCACGATGGTCGGCGTGCACGACACCAGCGACGCGGGTGTGAGCCCGGAGCGCAGCAGGGCCAGCGCACTCACCACCTTGAACGTCGAGCCGGGCGCGTAGCGCCCGAACGTCGCGGTGTTGTAGCCCTTGCCGCCGGGCCCGCTCGCCGCCGCGAGGACGGCGCCGGTCGACGGCCGGATGGCCACCACGGCACTCGCCGGTCCGACGCTCGCGAGCAGGTCGTCGGCGCGCTGCTGGAGCCGGGTGTCGAGGGTGATGTGCAGGTCCTGGCCCGGCGTCGGGTCGACCTCGTAGAGCGTCCGCGGCTCGCCGGCCTGCTCACCCGCCTTGGCAGTAGCGGGCACCGCCGAGACCTTGATCCCGGGCTTCCCGCCGAGCTGCTCGTCGTACCGGAGCTCGAGGCCGGAGAGCCCGGTGTCGTCGCCGGCCTCCAGTCGCCCGCCGCTCTTGTCGATCAGCTCCTTGGTGGCCGGGCCGACGGTGCCCAGGATGGGCGCGGCGAACGACTTCGTCGGCGCGAGCGGCAGGTGGTCGGAGATCGCGCGGGCTCCGGGGATCGCCTCGACCTTGCCGAGCAGGTCGGAGGGCACGCCATCGTGGCGCAGCACGAGCGCCTGCACGAACGCCTTCGGGCCGGCCTTGGTCACCTGGTCGGCGTACGCCGCCGGGTCGATGCCGAGAGCGGTCGCCAGCCGTCGCGCCGAGTCGGGCGCCGCGTCGACAGCCACCTGCGCGCGGTCGATGCCGAAGCGCACCACCGGCCGAGCGGTCACGATCGGCTGGTCGTCGGCACCGACGATGTCGCCGCGCTCCGCCTTCACCTCCGACACCTGGAAGGTCTCGCCGGCGGCCAGGGACTTCTCGATGATCGACGGCTTCCAGGCGACCCGCCACTCACCGTGCTGGTCGAGCAGCTTGGCCGACGTCTGGTGCTTCCAGGTGTTGCCGCCGAGGTCGACCGACCAGTTCAGCCGGACGTTGGCGCTGTCGCCGGATCGGGTGACCTGGTCGACCTGCACCTTGACCGGGTGGTCGAGCGTCTTGATCACGGCGGCGTACTGCTTCGGGGCCGCCGGGTCGGTGAACGGGATCTTGCTGACGTCGCCCTTCTGCAGGGCCGTCGCGAACGTCTCGGCCGCGTCACGGGCGTCGGCGCCCTTGTTGAAGAAGCAGCCGCTCGTCGCCAGCACGAGGAGGAGCACGGGAACGAGGGACCGCCGAGAAGCCATGGCCTGATCCGACCAGACGGGGCGACGTGGTTCAACTCGGCGTGGTCGGGGCGCGTAGCCTTCCCCGGTGCAGATCCGGGGCCTCTTCG
>JAEKKP010000268.1 GCA_019510315.1 Propionibacteriales bacterium | reverse complement strand
TCGTTTGCCGGGGAAGGGCGCAGCGTCCCAGCCGACGTACCCCTCGCAGTCAGGAGTAGACGTGCGGGGCCAAGGTCCCGATGTCGCGCAGGTTGCGGTACCGCTCCTTGTAGTCCAGGCCGTAGCCGACGACGAACTCATTCGGGATGTCCCAGCCGACGTACCGGACGTCGACTGGCATCTGGAGAGCGTCGGGCTTGCGGAGGAGGGTGCAGATCTCGACGGAGGAGGGGGCGCGCGAGGAGAGGTTCGAGGTGAGCCACGACAGCGTGAGTCCGGTGTCGATGATCTCGTCGACGATCACGACGTGCCGGCCGGTGATGTCGGTGTCGAGGTCCTTGAGGATCCGCACGACGCCGGAGGACTTCGTGCCGGAGCCGTACGACGAGACGGCCATCCAGTCCATCTCGACGTGGCGGTGGAAGGCACGCGCGAGGTCGGCCATCACCATCACGGCGCCGCGGAGGATGCCGACGATGAGGATGTCCTTGCCCTCGTAGTCGACCTCGATCTGCTTGGCGAGCTCGGCCAGCTTGTCCTGGATCTGCTCCTCGGTGAAGAGGATGTTGACCAGATCCGACTCGACGTCGCGGGCGTCCATGGCGCACAGCCTGCCACAGGGAAGATCGGTGCTCACCGGCGCGTTCACCACCCATGCGGCTCTCCGTCCTCGACCTCGTCCCGGTGCGCTCCGACCAGTCCACGGGCGACGCCCTCGCGGCGACCCGGCGCCTGGCGCAGGTGGCCGACACGGCCGGGTTCCACCGGTACTGGCTGGCCGAGCACCACAACATGCCGGCGGTCGCGGCGACGAACCCGCCGCTCCTGATCGCCCTCGTCGCCGGCGCCACGTCCCGCATCCGGGTCGGCTCCGGCGGCGTGATGCTGCCCAACCACGCGCCCCTGGTGATCGCCGAGCAGTTCGCGCTGCTCGAGGCGGCGTACCCGGACCGGATCGACCTCGGCATCGGCCGCGCCCCGGGCTCTGATCCCGTGACGTCGTACGCCCTGCGGCACGGCGCCGGCGGCGTGGACGACGAAGCGGTCGCGCGGTTCCCCGAGTACGTCGACAACGTGATCTCGATGATGAGCCCCGGCGGCGTGGGCCTGCAGGTGGCCGGCCGCATGCACCCCCTGAACGCGACCCCTGCGGCCGTCGGCCGACCGCCGGTCTGGCTGCTGGGGTCCTCCGACTACTCCGCAGAGCTCGCCGCGTCGCGCGGCCTGCCGTACGTCTTCGCGCACCACTTCTCCGGCAACGGCACCGCCGAGGCGCTGGCGCTGTACCGCTCGTCCTTCCAGCCCTCCGACGAGCTGTCCGCGCCGCAGACCTTCCTGACCGTCAACGCCGTGGTGGCTCCCACGCACGACGAGGCCGAGCGGCTCGCGCTGCCGCAGCTGCAGGCGATGGTCGCCCTGCGCACCGGCGGGCCGCTGCGACCGCAGCGCCTGGTCGAGGACGCGGAGGCCGACCCCGTCCCGGACGCCCACCTCCCGCTCGTCCACGCCATGCGACACCGCTGGGTGATCGGCACGCCCTCCTCCGCTGCAGAGGACATCCGGTCGCTCGCCGCGACGTACGACGTCGACGAGGTGATGGTGCACCCCGTCGCCGGAGCGTTCCAGGGCACGCCCGCCGACGCCTCCCCCGCCCGCGAGCTGACCCTCGAGCTGCTGGCCAAGGAATTGCTCTGACCTCTGGTGGTCGAGCAGCGAGCTTGCGAGCGGTGCACAACCACGGGTGGTCGAGCCTGTCGAAACCTCCGGTCTGCGGGTGGCTGCGTTCTTAACACGGACGACGGGTACGGCGCGGGGTCGCCTTCGGCTGTCGGGCTGCGGACCCGACCGAAGGTGGTCGAGCAGCGAGCTTGCGAGCGATCAGTCGAGACCTGGCGACCGTGGGCTTGGACTTCGCCACCGGTCTGCGGGTGGCTGAGTTGTTGGCAG
>JAEKKP010000157.1 GCA_019510315.1 Propionibacteriales bacterium | reverse complement strand
GGTGAGGTTCGCCGTACGCCGTGGACGTGCGGGGTCGCTCATGTCGAGCACGACGACGCCCTGTCCGTCGCCGGAGAACAGGTTCGACACGACGTTGCGGCCGATCAGCAGCGTCGAGTCGTAGAACGCGCAGGTGTGCCCGGACTCGTCGGTGTAGCGCAGCGTCTTGAAGACTCCGGAGCTGCCCTGGTGCGCGACCTCCTCGGTGTTGCAGCGGTAGCCCTGGGCGGCGCGCCCGGAGGCGTAGTCGGCCGCGGGGACGCTTCCCTGGATCGAGGTCTCCGGCAGCGAGCCGGGCCCGCAGTCGGCGACGGGCACCGACGCAGCGGGACCTGGGTCGGTGGCTCCGGAGCCGCTCGCGGCCCAGCCGAGGCCGGCGGCGAGGAGCACGGTCAGGACGACGACGAGGCGGCGTGCCGCAGCGGCACGGTTGCGGGAGGGGACAACCATGGGGGTGACCGTACTCATAGTCACAGGTACCTGCCACCGGCCGATCAGCCCGTGGGCAGCGCCCTCACTCGGTCGCGAGGCGGACGCCGAAGGCCACGAGCACCGCTGCCGTCGCGGTGTCGAGCCGGCGCCGGATGCGGGGCGTGCTCATCCATCCGGTCACCCGGCCGGCGAGGCCGAGCAGCAGCACCCAGTAGGCGGCGGTGAGGACGATGAAGATCGACCCGAACAGCAGCGTCACCCACAGCACCGACGACCCCTCGGGCACGAAGCCGGGCAGGAAGGTCACGAAGAAGACGCCCACCTTGGGGTTCAGCAGATTGGTGAGTACGCCGGCCCGGAAACCCGTCCCGAGCAGGCCACGACCTCGGTCGACCGGCTGCTCGACGTGTCCCCTCGTCCGCCACGCCTGGACACCCAGGAAGACCAGGTAGCAGGCGCCGACGATCCGCAGCACGGCGTACCCGACCTCGCTCGCCTCGAGGACGGCCGCCAGCCCGAGAGCCGCGGCCACCACCCACACGGTGAGCCCGCACAGGTTGCCGAGAGCGGTGAGCGTGCCCTGGCGACGCCCTCCCCGCAGGATGCTGCGGACCACGACCAGCGTGTCCGGCCCGGGCAGCAGGACGATCAGCGTCGCGGCCCCGACGAACGCGAGGACAGTGAGCAGCACGGGGTCAGCCTAGGCCGTCACGAGATCTGAAAAGGCGCATCGACGAGGGAGTTTCGCGGGGGTCGAGACTGCAGATCGGGTGCGGTTCGGCCATGTCCATGTCGTCCGGCTCACAGCTGATAGTGCGGTGGCTGGCAGTCAGCTGGTGACAGCCAGCCACCGCACAAGCTCAATTCGACCGCGACACCCCCCGAAGCTAGCCCCGGATCTTCTCCAGCCGCGCGACCGTCTCCTCGTACTCCGAGATCAGCTCGGCCATGATCTGCTCGACGGGCTTGATCTCGTTGGTGCGGCCGACGATCTGCCCGGCCGGCATGGAGATGGTCTCGGGGTTGTCGCCGGAGTTCATCCGGTTGTGGGCGTCGGCCACGAGGAGGTTCTGCAGGGGCATCGGCAGCGGCTCGGGTGCGTCCGGCGCCTCCCAGGCCTCGGTCCACTTGGTCTTCAGCAGGCGTGCCGGCTTGCCGGTGTAGACCCGGGTCCGCACAGTGTCGCCCGAGCCGGCGCTCAGCAGCGCGTCCCTGATCCCGATGCCCTGGGAGAGGTCGTACTCCGCGGCGGTCAGCCAGATCGAGCCGGTCCAGACGCCCTGTGCACCCAGCGCGAGGGAAGCGGCGACCTGTCGCCCGCAGCCGATGCCGCCGGCTCCGAGGACCGGGACGCCCGGTCCGACGGCGTCGACGATCTCCGGGGTGAGCACCATGCTGGCGATCTCACCCGTGTGGCCGCCGGCCTCGTAGCCCTGGGCCACGATGATGTCGACGCCGTTGCGGACGTGCGAGGCCGCGTGCTTGGCGGCGCCGGCGAGCGCCGCGACCAGGACACCGGCGTCGTGCGCCTGCTCGATGACGTCCACCGGCGGCGAGCCGAGGGCGTTCGCGATCAGCACCGGACGGTGGGTCAGCGCGATGTCCACGTGGGAGCGGGCGACCGAGTGCAGCCAGCCGAGCACGCCCTCGCGACCCTCACCCTCGGGCAGCGGTGGCACGCCGAGCTGCTGCAGGGTGCGCTCGACGAAGCTGATGTGCTCCGAGGGGATCATCGCCTTCAGGTCGACGGCCTTGCCCTCGGTCGGGATCTTCATCGGCATGACGACGTCGACGCCGTAGGGCTTGCCGTCGGTGTTGTCGTCCAACCAGGTGAGGGTCTCCTCGAGCTCCTCGGTCTCGTTGAACCGAACGCAGCCGAGCACGCCGAGGCCACCGGCCCGCGACACCGCGGCGGCGACCTTCTCCGACGGGGTGAAGGCGAAGATCGGGTACTCGATACCGAGCCGTTCGCAGATCTCCGTGCGCATCAGGCGAGCGCCCCTTCCTCGTTCTTGGCCGGACCGGCCGTCTGGGTGGCCAGGACCATCTCCTTGGCCCGTGGGTACTGCGCCTTGCCGGTCGCGTTGCGCGGGATCTCCGGGACGACGGTGAGGGCACGCGGCAGCTTGTAGCCGGACAGCGAGGCCCGCAGGAACTCGCGGAGCTCCTCGAGCTCGATGCTCGCACCCTCCCGCAGCTCGACGACGGCGGCGACCGCCTGGCCGTACTTCTCGTCCGGGATGCCCACGACGAGGCAGTCGTAGACGGCCGGGTGGCCCTTGATGGCCATCTCGACCTCCTCGGGGTAGACCTTCTCGCCGCCGGTGTTGACACAGTTCGAGCCGCGGCCGAGAAGAGTGACCTTGCCCTCGTCCTCGATCCGCGCGAAGTCGCCGGGGACGGAGTAGCGCTGGCCGTCGACCTCGAGGAACGTGGCGGCGGACTTCTCGGGGTCCTTGTAGTAGCCGACCGGCACCGATCCGCCGCGCGCGAGCCGGCCGATCTTGCCGATGCTGGTGGCGAGGTCCATCGGCCGGTTCTGCTCGTCGAGGACAACACTGTTCGGGCCCAGCCCGACGACGGGACCGTCGCTGCTGATCTTCTTGTCCTTCTCCTGCATGCCCATGCCCTGGAAGCCGGTCTCGGAGGCACCGACGGAGTCGGAGAAGATCGCGTCGGGGAACGTCGCCATCCAGCGCTCCTTGACCTGGGGGCTGAAGATGGCGGCGCTGCTGGAGACCACGAACAGGCTCGAGGCGTCGTACGGCGTGCCGGTGGCCGCCTTGCGCTCGTACTCCTCGATCAGCGGACGCGCCATCGCGTCGCCGGTCATGAAGATCAGCTGCACCTTGTCCTGCTCGACGACCTCCCAGGTGCGCACGGGGTCGAACTTCGGCTCCAGGATGGTGAGGTGGCCGGCGAACAGGTGCATCAGCAGGCCGGCCTGCGCTCCGCCGTGCATGAGCGGGCTGAGCGGGAAGGTGATCATGCGCCCGTCCTGCTTCGCCTGCTCCGACTGGTCGTACTCCGACAGCGGCTCGCCGGTGTAGAAGTCGATGCCGCCGCCGAGTACCCGCCAGAAGTCCTCGTGGCGCCACATCACGCCCTTCGGGAAGCCGGTCGTGCCGCCGGTGTAGATGATGTGCAGGTCGTCAGGGCTGCGCTCCCCGAAGTCACGCTCGGCGCTCTGGCCGGCGAGGGCGTCGGCGAGCAGCACGCCGCCGTACGACGAGACGTCCTCCTGCGAGTCGGGCGTGATGACGTCGGGGATCGCCACGAAGGTGGTGAGCTTCTCGTGGTTCGGCGCGCACTTCGCGACCAGCGGCGCGTAGGAGCGCTCGTGAATCAGGGCGACGACATCGGCGTTGTCGAACAGGTAGTTGAGCTCGCCCTCGACGTAGCGGTAGTTCACGTTGATGTTGACCGCGCGGATCTTGACGATGGCCAGGACCGCGACCACGTGCTCGATGCTGTTCTTGGCGTAGATCGCGACGTGGTCGCCAGGCTGGACGCCCTGGGACTGCAGGTAGTGGGCCAGCTTGTTGGACGCGACCTCGAGGTCGGCGTACGTCACGGCCCGGTCACCGACCTTGACGGCGCGGTTGTCCGGTGCCGCGTCGACGGCATGCTCGAAGAGGTCAGCGATGTTGATGGCCATGCGCCCGAGACTAGAACACGTTCTCGTTCTTGGCTAGCATTCACCCCATGACGGACACCGCGCCCCAGACCGGCACACAACCGCATGCCCTGGTCGAGCTCGACGGTCACAAGCTGGTCGTGACGATGAACCGTCCCGAAGCGCGCAACGCGCTCTCCGGCGAGATGCTCGCGATCATGGAGCAGGCCTGGGACCGGGCCGACAGCGACCCCGAGGTGCGGGTCGTGATCCTCACCGGCGCCGGTGGCTACTTCTGCGCCGGCGCGGACCTGAAGTCGATGAACAAGAAGCCGCCGTCGGAGTCCTTCGAGTCCGGGGCCTACGACCCGACCGTGATCAAGTCGCTGCTCAAGGGCTACCGGCTGACCAAGCCGCTGATCGCGGCCGTCGAAGGGCCCGCGATCGCCGGAGGCACCGAGATCCTGACCGCGACCGACATCAGGATCGCCGGCGAGTCGGCCAAGTTCGGCATCTCGGAGGCGCGCTGGAGCCTCTACCCGCTCGGTGGCTCGGTCGTCCGCCTCCCCCGGCAGATCCCCCAGACGGTCGCGATGGACCTGCTGCTCACCGGGCGGCACATCACCGCCCCCGAGGCCAAGGAGCTCGGTCTCATCGGCCACGTCGTCCCCGATGGCGGGGCCCTCGCCAAGGCCCACGAGATCGCCGACCTGATCTGCGCCAACGGACCGCTCGCCGTGCAGGCCATCCTGAAGACCGTCCGCGACTCCGAGGGCAGGCACGAGAACGACTGCTGGGCCGACGACGCGAAGGTGGGTGCCGCGGTGTTCGCGTCCAACGACGCCAAGGAAGGGCCGCGCGCCTTCGCCGAGAAGCGGACGCCGGACTTCACCGGTAGCTAGAGTCCGTCGCACCGGACGCCGGGTCCGGCAAACCTGAGGCGGTCTCGTGGCGATCCCATTGGTCTTCTTCCTGTTCTTCGGCGCCGTGATCGTGCTGATGATCGTCATCGGCGTGGCGTCGTACCTCGCGGCCAAGAAGCGGCGCGAGACGCTCTCCACGCTCGCTGCCGGCCGTGGCTGGGGCTACGCCGAGCAGGACGACAGCTGGGTCGACCGGTTCGAGGGCGCACCGTTCGGGCTCGGGCACGACCGCCGGGCGCAGAACGTGCTGACCGGCGCGTACGACGGCCGGTCGTTCGTCGCTTTCGACTACCGCTACTCCACCACCGAGACGAGCACCGACGCGCAGGGCCACACCCAGACTCACACCGAGGTGCACCCCTACTCCGTGCTCGGGCTGGACGCCGGCACCGTCTTCCCGGACCTGTCGGTGACACCCGAGGGCTTCTTCGGCCGGATGGTCGGACGCTTGACCAACACCGACATCGAGCTGGAGTCGGAGGCGTTCAACCGGGCGTTCACGGTGAAGTCTGGTGATCGCAAGTTCGCCACCGACGTGCTGCACCCGCGCATGATGGAGTACCTGCTCCAGATCCCGGACCGTGGCTGGATGCTCCGAGGAGGATGGCTGCTCGCGGTGCGGCCGGGGCAGCACTCGATCGAGCAGGTCGATGCCCGGCTCACCGACCTCGACGGCATCCTCGACCGGATCCCCGACTTCGTCTGGAAGTCCGCAGGCGGCGGGAGGTCCGCATGACTCTCGTCCTCGGCCTGGTCACAGGTGCGATCGTCGTCATCGGTCTCGATGCCGCGGTGGCCTACAACCGGTTCGTGCGGCAGCGCACGTTGATCGACTCCTCCTGGGGTGGCGTCGACGTCGAGCTCGCGCGGCGCCGCGACCTGATCCCCAACCTGGTCCGGACGGTCCAGGGGTACGCCGACCACGAGCGGACCCTCCTCGAGTCGCTCGTCGCGGCGCGCGAAGCGGCGGCCGCTCACCATGCCGACGGACCGGTCGCCCTCCAGCAGTTCGAGGAAGAGGTCGGCCGCGTGCTCGGCCAGGTGATGGCACGCGCCGAGGCCTACCCCGACCTCAAGGCGAGCGCCGGCTTCCTCGACCTGCAGCACCAGCTGACCGAGACCGAGGACCGGATCGCCGCAGCTCGGCGGTTCTACAACCTCAACGTCGGCGCCTTCAACGCGCGGGTCGGCACGTTCCCGTCGAACGTCGTCGCCGGCCTCTTCCACTTCACGACGCGTCCTTTCTTCGAGCTCACCGACCCGGCCGCTCGACTTGCCCCGCCCGTGCAGCCTTGACGCTGTGCAACCTTGACGCTGTGCAACCTTGAGACATGGACACCGAGACCCGCACCTACCGCACCGGCAGCGAAGAGGCCGTCCTCGACCTGACCGGCGACGCCCGGGCGTACGTCTCCGGCCGCGGCGACGGGCTGCTGCACCTCTTCGTGCCGCACGCCACCGCAGGGATCGCGATCATCGAGACCGGCGCGGGCAGCGACGACGACCTCCTCGCCGCTCTCGGCGACCTGTTGCCCGCGGACGACCGCTGGCAGCACCGGCACGGCAGTCGTGGTCACGGTCGCTCCCATGTCATGCCGGCCTTCGTCGCGCCGTACGCGAGCGTCCCGGTGGCAGACGGCAGACTGCTGCTGGGCACGTGGCAGAGCCTCTGCCTGGTCGACCTCAACGTGGACAACGACGAGCGCGAGGTGCGCTTCTCGTTCCTCACGGGCTGATCCGAACGGGTCACGACGTAGCACGCCGCTCCGGCCTAGACTCCTCGGATGGAGCTGCTCGAGCGCGAGCCGTTCCTCGACGCGCTGGGGGACTACGCGACGGAAGCTGGCTCGGGCAACGGCCGCCTGGTGGTGGTCACCGGTGAAGCGGGGATCGGCAAGACCTCCCTGATCGACGCCTTCCGTGCGCGTCGTCCGGACATCCGCTGGCTGTGGGGTGCCTGCGACGGTGGGTTCACGCCACGACCGCTCGGCCCGCTGTACGACATCGCCGCCTCGGCGGGTGGTCGTCTGCGTGACCTGGTCTCCCCGGGAAACGATCGCAACGAGATGTTCGCGGGCGTTCTCGCCGAGCTCCGCGAGGCCGGACCGACGGGCGTGGTCATCGAGGACCTGCACTGGGCCGACGAAGCCACGCTCGACTGGCTGAGCTATCTCTCTCGCCGTGTCGGCACCTTGCCCGTGCTCGTCCTGGCCACCTCACGCGACGACGAGCCCGGTGACGAGGGCGTGCTGGCCGACGTGATGGGGCGGCTCGCGACCCACGGCTCAACCCGGCGGATCAGGCTTCCGAGGCTCACCGCGAATGCCCTGAAGCACCTGGCCGGCGCCCAGCACGCCGAGGAGCTGCACGCACTGACGGGCGGAAACCCCTTCTACGTCGGCGAAGTGCTGGCCATGGGCACCACCGAGGTGCCGCCCTCGGTCGCCGACGTCGTCCGTGCGCGCG
>JAEKKP010000156.1 GCA_019510315.1 Propionibacteriales bacterium | reverse complement strand
GACCACGAGGACGTCGGCGAACGGCGCGGCTTCGTGCACCTCGGCGAGCAGGCGCGCGATGTTGTCCGCCTCGTCGTAGGTCGGCACGACCACCAGGCTCCTCACGGCAGCACCAACCCGTCGCAGCTGCCGTGGGGCGACAGCGGCGGCCGGTCGACGCCCTGGCGGAGGTAGACGTACCTGCTGCACACGATCCCGACCGGTCGGTAGCGGTCGTCGAGCAACGATCCGACGCCGTGAGCCTGGAGGATGCCCATGGTGTGCCGTCCCCGGACGATGAACCAGGTCGGCGCGCCGGGGCCTGCGAGCACCCCGCGCATCAGGGTGAGGTCGGGGTCAAGGGTGCGCGTCGGAAGACTCCACAGGTAGGGGTAGGGCGAGGACATGCCGGTCTCCTCGACGATGTCGCCGTCGCCGAACGCCGAAACCATCGTGTCGCCGGACTGTGCGGCACCCTCCAGGGAGCGGGCCACGACCGCGCCGGGATTGGCCTGCTCGTGGGTCACGACGGTGACCAGTGATGCGACGGCGGAGACGACGACGCCGGACACGAGCAGCGGGACGACGAGGCGGGTCGAGGGTCGGCGTACCGAGGCGAGGGCACCGATGGCGAGCGCGGTGACGGGCAGTGCCTGGACGAGGTAGTGCAGCCAGTAGCTGCCGCCGGAGACGATCGACGCGGCGGCGAACACCGACGCGGCGACGATCGCCCACACCTCGGGCGTCGCTCGTGCGCGGCGCACGGCGAGGAGGACGAAGCCGAGCAGCACCGGGACCACGCCGCTGAGCACCGCCGCGGTGCCGAGGCGGTTGAGGCGGATGTCCGTGCGCTCGCTGGCGGTGGCGACGAGCACGCGGCCGGCGTGCACGCGGAAGGGATACGTCGCCTCGTAGACACCGAGCGGCGAGGTGCCGTGGGCCATCGCCCAGAGCATCACGACGGCGTAGCCCAGCCCGCCACCGACGACGGCCAGAGCGAACAGGTCGCGGCAGCTGCGGCCGGTCAGTCGACCGGTGCGCCAGGCGACGAGCCAGCAGACGAGCGCGAAGACGACGACGTCGGCCATGTTCTGCTTGACCAGGAGCGCGAGCACCGCAGCCACGCCGGTGCCGAGCGCGGCGCCGCGGGCCGACAGCGGGTCGGTCGCGCGCACGGCCTCGACCGCCAGGCGGAGGCCGAGGGCGAGGAACGGGAGAGCAAGCAGCTCACCGTTGACGGCTTGCGTGCCGGCGAGCGGGGACACCAGCAGGGCCGCAGCGGCGACCGCGGTCCAGCGGGCGGCGCGGATGCCGAAGGCGCGGCGGGCCGTGTCGGCGAGCAGCACGAGCGTCGCGGCCGCCAGGAGCGCCCCGATCACGCGCAGCGCCACCAGGCCGCCGGCGAGGTCTGCGAGCCGGAAGATGCCGATCAGCAGCGGCGGCCGGTCCACCCAGTAGTTGCCGTACAGCGACGAGCCGCCGACGTGCCACTGCGAGGCAACGACGAGGAAGCCGCCCTCGTCCGGAGTCGCCGGGCGGTGGGCGAGCAGCAGCCGGCAGGCCACCGTGACGAGCACGACGACCACCAGGAACGGCGTGTCACCGCGCTGCGGGCGGCGACGCACGCGCTGCACCGCCTCCTGGACCGTCATGGTTCCAGCGTGCCCAGATGATGCTGAACCACTCCTGAACGACAGGGTCTCAGTCGGCGACGCGCGGCAAACGCACGACGAACAGAGCTCCGCCGGTCGCGGACTCGCCGACATCCACCGAGCCGTGGGACGTCTCGACGATCTTCCGCACGATCGCGAGGCCGAGCCCGCTCCCGCCCTCGTCGCGGGCACGGGCCTCGTCGAGCCGGACGAACCGCTCGAAGACCCGGCCACGGTCGGCGACCGAGATCCCCGATCCGTCGTCGGAGACCTCGAGCTCGACGACGTCGTCGAGCTCGCGCAGCGCGACGGTCACCGTCGAGGCCGCGTGCCGGCAGGCGTTGTCCAGCAGGTTGCGGACCACCTGGCCGAGCAGCACCGTGCTCCCCGACGTACGGCCCGCTCCGACGCCGGTGGCGTCGATCCGCACGTCCCAGCGCTCGTGCGCCCGCGCGACCTCGGTGAGGACGACGTCGTCGAGATCGAGTACGCCGCCCACTCCGATCTCGTCGCCCTCGAGCCGGGCCAGCAGGAGGAGGGCGCCGACCAGGTCGCCGAGGCGTTCGCTCTCGGCGAGGACGTCGCCGGCGAGGGTCGCCACGTCGACCTGGTCGGGGTGCATCCGGGCCACGTCGGCCGACTGCCGGATCGCGGCGAGCGGCGACCGGAGCTCGTGGGAGGCGTCCGAGACGAACTGACGCTGCAGCCGCTGGCCCTCGTCGATCCGGTCGAGCATCTCGTTCAGGGTCTGTGCCAACCGTGGGACCTCGTCGTGACCCGGCGGGACCGCGAGCCGGCGGCGCAGCCGGGTGGTGGTGATCGCGTCCGCCTCCTCGCGCATCACCTCCACCGGCTTGAGGGCGCGTCCGACGCTCAGCCAGACGATGACCGCGAGCGCCACGGCGATGAGGGGCACCGTGATCGCCAGCAGTCCCGCGGACTCCGCACGGGTCTCGTCGCGCTGCTCGGTGGACCGGCCGACGATGATGAGGGCGACGTCGCCGGTGTCCTTCGACCGCCGCGCGACGAGGGTGAACGTGTCGGACAGGCCCGGCACGGCCGCCGACTCGGTGACCCCCGCGGTGGTGCGCAGCGGCACGGTGAGCCGCTCGGGGCGGTCGCTGGCGATCACCTGACCGCGGGCATCGAGCAGCTGGACGACGACGTCACCGCGACCCGTCGTTGCGGCCTCGGCCGGCGTGACACCGTTGCGGAGCTGGGCGTGGATCGCGGCTGCGTCCTCCCGCGCGGAGTCGACCAGGCTGTGGCTGATCGAGTGCGCGAGCATCGCGACGACGACGACCGAGCCGACAGCGGTGACGAGCAGCACGAACACCGACGCGACCACGGTCACCCGCAGCCGCACCGACGAGCGCATCCGGTCGAGCACCGTCAGCCCCGGCTCACGCGTCCGGCACCCGGAGCCGGTAGCCACTCCCGCGGAGCGTCTCGATGTCGGACCGCCCGAACGGCCGGTCGACCTTGCGGCGCAGCCGGCCGACGTACACCTCGACGATGTTGGGGTCGCCCTCGAAGGCGTAGTCCCACACGTTGGCGAGGATGTCGGACTTCGTCACGACCTGGCCGTCGCGGCGCATCAGGAACTCCAGCAGCGAGTGCTCACGACTGGTCAGCGACAGCTCGGTGCCGTTGCGGGTGACCATCCGGGTCGCGGGATCGAGGACCAGGTCGCCGACGGTGAGCAGCGTCGGCCGCTCACGTACGCCGCGACGCAGGAGGCTGCGCAGCCGGGCGAGCAGGACCTGGAAGGAGAACGGCTTGGTGACATAGTCGTCTGCGCCGGTGTCGAGCGCCTCGACCTGGTCGGACTCGCCGGCGCGGGCGGTGAGCATGAGGATCGGCGTCCAGTTCTCCTCCGCGCGCAGGGTCGCGCACACCTCGTAGCCGTTGACCCGCGGCAGCATCAGGTCGAGCAGGATCGCGTCGTAGTCGTGCTCGCGGGCGTACCAGAGCCCTTCCTCGCCGTCGTGCGCCGTGTCGACAGCGAACCCCTCGGCCTGGAGCCCGGCCTGCAGCGACGCCGCCAGCCGCTTCTCGTCCTCGACGACCAGGATCCGCATGCCGCCGAGTCTGACAGGTCACGCACCGCCCGGTGGGTTGAGGAGGTTGCGCAGCAACCGTCTCGAAACCCGGGCCCACGGTGGTTGAGGAGGTTGCGCAGCAACCGTCTCGAAACCTGAGCCCACGGTGGTTGAGGAGGTTGCGCAGCAACCGTCTCGAAACCCAGTGCGATGCACGGAGACGCACCTGCGGTGGTTGAGGAGGTTGCGCAGCAACCGTCTCGAAACCTCGCGGGCGTCGTCAGGTGCCGCCTCTCCAGTCGACGTCTCGAAACCTCTGTCGAAGCTTCTCTCCGGCATAGCTGCGGCTCGCGAGCCCGGGAAGCAGCTCGTAGTCGTCCCTCATGAGCGCTTCGCGCTTCACCCGGCTCCAGCCCTGGACGCGCTTCTCGAACGCGAACGCCTCCACGATCGAGTCGAACTCCGCCGCCCACATCAGGACGACCGGGCGCCGCTTGCGCGTGTAGACCGCGCCCTGGTCATCGCTGTTGTGCTGCCAGACCCTGAGCTCGAGGTTGGTCGTGCTGCCGACGTAGTAGGTCCCGTCAGCGCACCGGAGGATGTAGACGTACGCCATCGCGTCAGTTTCGCTGCACTGCGCGCCTCTGCGCTTGCGACCAAGCGCTCCTGTGGAAACCGCGATGACGAGCGAGCTCGCCGCACGTTCCGCACCCACCGTGGTCCAGTCCCCACGTAGCTCACCTGGTTTCGAGACGGTCGCTAGCGCGACCTCCTCAACCACCGTGAGACGCCAGGTTTCGAGACGGTCGCTAGCGCGACCTCCTCAACCACCGTGAGACACCGGGTTTCGAGACGGTCGCTGCGCGACCTCCTCAACCACCGTCGGTGGTTACGCCTCGAGGGCCCAGGGGCCGTCGGGGATGACCTGGTCGGCGAAGTCGGCTATCTCGGCGAGGGCCTCGTCGGCCTCGGGGAGGAAGCCCGCGGCGGCCTGGAAGACGTGCACCTGGTGGTCCCAGACCTGGAGGTCGCAGTCGACGCCCGCGGTGACCAGCGCGGCGGCCATCGACTCGGCGTCGGGGTGCACCATCTCGGCGCTGCTGACCTGGATCAGCGAAGGCGGCAGGCCGCGCAACTCGGCGCGCGAGGGCGCGTCGGGGAGCGCCTGGTCCTCGCCGGCGCGGCGAGCGGCCCGGAGCACGACGCGGGTCAGGCCGTCGAAGCAGTTGAGCGGGAAGACCGCACAGGTCGACGCGGAATCGGCCTCCACCTTCGTGGTGCCGTCGAAGTCGATCAGCGGCGACATCGCGACGAGGCCCGCCGGCATCGGCAGTCCGGCGGCGCGAGCGGCGAGCGCGACCTGGAAGGTCAGGTAGCCGCCGGCAGAGTCGCCCATGATCATCACCTTCGACGCAGGCACACCGGAGTCGAGGACGTGGCGGTAGGCGTCGAGGCCGTCAGCGACGGAGGCACTCACCGGGTGGTGCGGGAGCTGGCGGTAGCCGACGGCGACCAGCGTCGAGCGCGTGCCGTCCGCGATCCGCGACATCAGGCTGCGGTGGAGGAACCGTCCGCCGACGACGAACGCACCGCCGTGCAGGTAGACGATGACGCGGTCCTCGGTCTGCGGCGTGCGGAGCACCTCGGCCTTGCAGTGCGGCAGGCGCAGCTGCTCGTACGTCGTCCCGCGGACCGGCTTGAGCAGGAGGCCGGCGTAGTCGACGACGAAGTAGGGCCAGGGCAGAAGGGGCGCGCGCGACCACACAGAGATGAACGGCCGGACGGTGTTGCGCAGGACCTTCGAGAGCACCCGCGACTGAGGACTGCCGCCACCGAACTGCGTCGGACGCGCCTGCCGCTCGATCCTCTCCTCGGTCTCCGGGGAGACGACAAGGGAGAGCTGGGTCCGTGCCTCCGACGTGCGCATCGAACACCTCTCTGACAGCGGCCTGCGCCGCAATTTACAGGGAGAACACCCCTCTACGTGGGCTGATTCCCCTCTTTTGAACGTGTCGACGCGTCGGCATTCTGCATACCCCGGCAGGATGAGCCGCATGCGCGAGGTCCGGATCGAGCTGCCCCACATCAGTCTCGCGGCGCTGACGTGGGGACCCGACGACGGTCCGCTCGCCGTCCTCCTGCACGGGTTCCCGGACACCGCCCACACCTGGCGCCACCTCGGGCCCGCACTGGCCGAACACGGCTGGCGAGTCGTGGCGCCGTACCTGCGCGGTTATGCGCCGTCCGACGTGGCCACCGACGGGAGCGGCCACATCGCGGCACTGATGGCCGACGCGGTCGGCGTCGTCGATGCCCTCGGTGGTGGGCCCGACACCGTGCTCGTCGGGCACGACTGGGGCGCGATCACCACCAACGCCCTGGCGGCCCACGACGCTTCACCGTTCTGTCGGGTGGTCGCGATGTCGGTGCCGCCCTTTCCCGCGGTGCGCAGCCGAGGGGCCCTGCGGGTGCTGCCGCGGCAGCTGCGCAACAGCTGGTACATCGCGTTCAACCAGGTGCCGGTCGTGCCCGAGCTCGTCTTCGACCGCTACGTGCGCAGGCTGTGGCAGTCCTGGTCTCCGGGGTACGACGCCACGGACGACCTCCACCACCTCGCCGCCGCACTCCCCGACAGAGCGCACCGACGCGCCGCGATCGGCTACTACCGGTCACTGGCGAGCCCGTTCCCACCGCCGTCGCCGTACCAGCGCTGGAAGGGCGCCGAGATGCGACTGCCCGTGGTCCCGGTGCTCTACCTGCACGGCGCCGAGGACCGCTGCCTCGACCCGCGGCTCGTGAGCGACGTCCGTGCGCAGCTGCCGGAGGGCAGCGACACCGCGCTGGTCGCAGGAGCCGGGCACTTCCTCCAGCTGGAGCAGCCGGCCGAGGTGAACCGAAGGATCCTCGCGTTCCTCGGGTCGGCGCCGGACTGAGCCACGGCTGATCCGCGGCCGGGCCGTGTTTGCCGTCACCGGCCGCGGGTACGGATCGTCGATGAACGCTGCGGCGATCGTGACCGGCGCGCTCATGGTGGTCTTCGCCGCCGCCATGGTGGTGGCCATCATGCTCGAGCGCCGACGCGCAGACGAGGAGGTGCGGGATCCGAGCCGTGTACCGCCCGACCTTCGCCGGCGGGCGCAGCGCGGAGAGCTGCGGCGCCGCGACCTGGAGGAGAAGAGATGGCCTTTCCGATCGTGATCCTGCTGGCAGTGGTGGTGCTGGCCCTCGTCGTGCTGTACGTCGTCCGCGAGCAGGTCCGGCACCGCGCCCGGGTCGACGAGGAGCTGCACGACGAGCGCGTCCCGACGCTCGAGTACGCCGTCCCGACCGGCCAGGACCCCGCGCTGATCCTCGCGGCGCTCGAGCGCGACGGCTACGCCGCGACCGTCGACACGCAGGCCGCCCCACAGGTGGTGCTCATCCGCTGCCCCGCGGGCCTCGACCGCGACCGTGCGCACGTGCGCTCGGTCATCGCGTCGGCGCAGGGGACAGTGCAGGAGGGCAGCCCGCCGGTCCGCACGGACGTGCGGTTCGCCGACGAGGCGTGAGCCTCACTTCATGCAGAGGCGGCACCGCGTGAGGTTCGGCGCGTCCGCGCCGGCGGGGCGCAGGTCCTCACGTCCGGCCACGAGGTCGCAGTCGGCGCGGTGGACCGTGGTGCCGTTGCCCGCCGTGACGAGCACCGAGCCCGGGTCACGCGGTCGCGCGGCCGGCCGGCTGCCCGACGCGACGGCGGTGTTGTGCGACACCGCGTCGGCCAGCAGGAGCAGGGTGTCGGAGA
>JAEKKP010000266.1 GCA_019510315.1 Propionibacteriales bacterium | reverse complement strand
GTCGCCGAGGACGGCGAAGGTGAACGGCGTCAGCACGAACGACATCAGGGCGAGCATCGTCATCAGCAGCACGTAGTGGTCCGCCCGCGCGAGCATGGCCCCGAGCCGGCGGGAGGCAGCCCAGCCGCCGAACATCTGGACGAAGCCGAACACGTAGACCAGGTACGTCGGCCACTGGTCGAGCAACGCGTCGCCGAGTGTGCCCGCCTGTCCTTGCGACCCGGCTCCACGGGAACGTGGCCTGCCGCGACGGCGCCAGCGGCGGCAACAGACGGCTGCGGAGTCCCACGACGCCACGCTAGGGCCGGACGACCACGCCGTACGCCGAAACGCCGATCCGGTCTGCTGGCTCATCGGGAACCGTCATACTCCCTCCCGTGCCCCTCCCTCATCGCGTTGCGCTGTGGCTGACGTGCGCGGCACCGCTGGTGTGGATCCCCGGAGGGATGGACCGCTTCGTCTTCGGCAAGCTCGTCCTCAGTGCCGCAGCCATCGGTGCAGCTGCCTATGGCGGTCGCCAGGGCCGCTTGCCCCGGCACGTCGCGCTGACCGCCGCGGCCGGCCTCGGCCTGTTCACGCTGTCCTGCCTGCTCTCGCCGACGCCGGTGGCCTCGCTCGTCGGCCGCTGGCCGCGCTACGAGGGTCTGCCGGTGGTGCTCACCTACGTCGGCTGCGCCTGGGCGGGCGCCCGCATCCTGGGCCGACGCTCACGAGCGTCCACCGAGGCGGTCGAGACGGCCTTGGCCGTCGGCTCGGTGCTGCTGGCCGCCGTCTCCGTGCTGGGCGCCCTGGGATGGGAGATCGAGGGCGCGAGCGTCGAGAGCCGCACCGGCTCCGTGCTCGGCAACGCGACCGACCAGGGCCTCGTCGGGCTGATGTTCTTCGCGGTGCTCTTCGGGTCGGCCGTGTCGCGGCGTACGCCGCTCCTGGTGGCCGGCGCCGTCGCCGGGCCGCTCACGGTCGTGCTCTCCGGGTCCCGTACGGCGCTCCTCGCCACGTTCGTCGCCCTGGCGGTCCACGCGGTGCTGTCGATGCGGGAGCGGCCGTCGCGGCGGGTCGTCGAGATCACCGGCGGCGCGTTCCTCGCCGTCGGCGTGCTCGCCCTCGCACTGCCGCAGATCCGCGACCGGTTCGGCGAGGGGCACACGATCACGGGCCGGCTGCTCCTGTGGAAGGAGTCCCTCCAGGTGGGCGGTGACCGCTGGTGGCTGGGCGCGCCATCGACCTTCGTCGACGCCGTCGGCCGCTACCGCGACGACGACTGGGTGCGCGAGGTCGGCACCCGCAACCCGCCCGACTCTCCCCACAGCTGGCCGCTCCAGGCGCTCGTCGCCGGTGGCGTCCCCCTCCTCCTCGTCGCCGTCGGGCTTGCCGTGCTGGTGCTGTTCCTGGGCTGGCAGGTCGTCCAGGCCGAGCAGAGCCCGTTGGTCGCGGGTCTCTTCGCCGCGACCGTCGCCTACGGCGTCGCGATCCTGCCGAACTTCACCATCGCGGGGTCGACCTGCCTCGCGGCGTTCCTCGTCGGCTGCCTCGTCGCGGAGCCGGCGACGGGCAGGGAGCCGAGACCGCTCGCCTGGGCTGCTGTCGTCGCTGCGGCCGTCGGAGTGGTCGTGTTCGCCACGAGCGCCGCCGCCGAACGAGCGCTCCAGGACGGCATCGAGCAGGCGACGCGGGGCGACTCGGTCGCGGCCGACGCCGCGTTCGAGCGAGCGGAGCACCTGCGCCCGCTCGACGGGGACGTCGCCATGATCGCGGCGCAGACCCAGGCCGGGCTCGCCGACGGTGACGTCAGCGGGGCATCGACCCGTGCCGAACGCTGGGCGCGGAAGAGCCTCGACCGCACGCCGGACACCTACGCCTCGGGCCTTGCCCTCGCCGTCGCCCAGGTCCACGACCAGGAGCTCGAAGACGCCCTCCACACGCTCGACCGCTTCGTCGAGCTCTACCCGACCGAGCCGGGCGTGCGGATCCAGCGCGGTCTCGCCCGCTTCGGGCTGCGCGACGTCGCCGGCGCCCGCAGCGACCTCCGCACCGCGCACCGGCTGGACCCGCGCAACCCGGTCCCGCAGCGGCTGCTCCGCAAGATCCACGACCTCACCGCCGGCAGGCAGTGAACGCGATCGGCCCCCGGGACACGTCCCGGGGGCCGATCGTCGTACCGAGGTGACCTAC
>JAEKKP010000155.1 GCA_019510315.1 Propionibacteriales bacterium | reverse complement strand
ACGCCAAGCACACCGCGCTGCCCAAGGTGCTCGGCGGCCTCGGCGTCGCGATCATCTCGACCAGCCAGGGGCTGCTCACCGACCGTCAGGCCAACAAGAAGGGCGTGGGTGGGGAAGTCCTCGCCTACGTCTGGTAACCAGGAACAGGAGGAGAGGACATGTCGCGCATCGGCAAGCTTCCCGTCCCGGTTCCTGCCGGGGTGGACGTGACGGTCGAGCAGAGCACCGTGACGGTGAAGGGCCCCAAGGGCGTCCTGAGCCACTCGGTCGCCGCACCGATCACCGTGGACCGCGGTGAGGGTGTGCTCGAGGTCAAGCGTCCCAACGACGAGCGCGAGAGCCGGGCTCTGCACGGACTCACGCGCACGCTCATCAACAACATGGTCGTCGGAGTCACCGAGGGCTACGAGAAGAAGCTCGAGATCGTCGGCGTGGGCTACCGCGTCCTGTCGAAGGGCCCGACCCAGCTGGAGTTCCAGCTCGGCTACTCCCACTCGATCACGTTCAACGCCCCGGACGGCATCACGTTCAGTGTCGACGGCCCCACCCGCCTCGGCGTGCAGGGCATCGACAAGCAGCTGGTCGGCGAGGTCGCTGCAAACATTCGCAAGCTGCGCAAGCCCGAGCCGTACAAGGGCAAGGGCGTCCGCTACGCGGGCGAGCAGATCCGCCGCAAGGTCGGAAAGGCTGGTAAGTGACCATGGCGATCTCTCTTCGCACTCACAAGCACACCGCTGGACGGACGGCCTCGCGCCTGCGTCGTCAGATGCGCGGTCGCAAGAAGGTCCACGGCACCTCCGAGCGTCCTCGGCTGGTCGTGACCCGTTCCTCGAAGCACATCACCGTCCAGGTCGTCGACGACCTGGAGGGCAAGACGCTGGCCTACGCCTCGAGCATGGAGGCCGACCTGCGCTCGTTCGAGGGCGACAAGACCGCGAAGGCACGCAAGGTGGGCGAGCTCGTCGCCGAGCGCGCCAAGGCGGCCGGAGTGTCCTCGGCCGTGTTCGACCGGGCCGGCAACAAGTACCACGGTCGCGTCGCGGCCCTAGCGGACGGCGCCCGCGAGGGCGGCCTGACGTTCTGATCGCGCGAGACCAGCAGACAAGGAAGAGGTAGATCTCATGAGCGGACCCCAGCGCGGACAGCGCTCCGGTGGTGACCGCCGTGGCGGCCGCGACAACCGTCGCGGTGGCGACAGCGCCGACAAGACCGCTTACATCGAGCGGGTTGTCGCGATCAACCGCGTCGCCAAGGTCGTCAAGGGTGGTCGACGCTTCAGCTTCACCGCCCTCGTGATCGTCGGCGACGGCGACGGCATGGTCGGCGTCGGCTACGGCAAGGCCAAGGAGGTGCCGGCAGCGATCGCCAAGGGCGTCGAGGAGGCGAAGAAGCACTTCTTCCGCGTCCCGCGCGTCCAGGGCACGATCCCGCACCCGGTCCAGGGCGAGAAGGCCGCAGGCGTCGTCCTGCTGCGTCCGGCTGCTCCCGGTACCGGTGTGATCGCCGGTGGTCCCGTGCGCGCCGTCCTCGAGTGCGCCGGCATCCACGACGTGCTGAGCAAGTCGCTCGGCTCGTCGAACCAGATCAACATCGTGCACGCGACCGTCGAGGCGCTCAAGATGCTCGAGGAGCCCGAGGCGGTGGCCGCTCGTCGCGGCCTGACCGTCGAGGAGGTGGCCCCGGCCGCCCTGCTGCGGGCTCGTGCCGAGGGCTTGGCCCCGGTCGCCACCGCGGAGGTGGCCGGCTGATGGCACAGCTCAAGGTCAAGCAGCTGAAGTCGGGCGTCGGCCGCAAGCAGAACCAGCGCGACACGTTGCGCTCGCTGGGCCTCAAGCGGATCGGCCACGTCGTCGTGAAGGAGGACCGCCCGGAGATCCGGGGCATGGTCCACACCGTCCGTCACCTGGTGGCGGTCGAGGAGGTCGAAGAGTCGTGACGCTGAAACTCCACCACCTGCGCCCCGCCCCGGGCGCCCGCACCGCGAAGACCCGTGTCGGTCGCGGTGAGGGCTCGAAGGGCAAGACGTCTGGTCGCGGTACCAAGGGCACCAAGGCCCGTTACCAGGTGCCGTCGTCGTTCGAGGGTGGCCAGATGCCCATCCACATGCGCCTGCCCAAGCTGAAGGGGTTCAAGAACCCGTTCAAGGAGGAGTTCCAGGTCGTGAACCTGGACCGCATTGCGAAGCTGTTCCCCGAGGGTGGCACGGTCACCGTCGAGGATCTCGTGGCCAAGGGCGCGGTCCGCAAGGGCCGCCCGGTCAAGGTGCTCGGCGACGGCGAGCTCAACGTCGCCGTCCAGCTCACCGCCGACAAGTTCTCGTCGTCCGCCGCGGAGAAGATCACGGCCGCCGGCGGCACGATCACGGAGAGCTGAAGCCGCACGTCCGTGCAGGGCAGAGGGATCTTCCGCCTCTTCGGTGGTTGATCGCTCTGCCCTGTTAGGCTTCCACGGCTTGGGTCTGGCCCAGGAACACCGACGGCACGACCCCGGACCCGACGCAGGATCCGACTCTGGTCTCGCCGGCCGCAACAGCGAAAGAGGAGCACGTGCTAGGGGCATTCGCCAACGCATTCCGGACCCCGGACCTGCGCAAGAAGCTGCTGTTCGTGCTGCTGATCATCGCGGTCTTCCGGCTCGGCTCGCACATCCCGACGCCTGGCGTGCACGTGGCCAACGTCCAGCACTGCTTCGACGCGACCAAGAACAGCAGCCTCTACGGCCTGATCAACCTGTTCTCCGGCGGAGCTCTGCTGCAGCTGACGATCTTCGCGCTCGGGATCATGCCCTACATCACCGCGAGCATCATCCTGCAGCTGCTGGTCGTGGTGATCCCTCGCCTCGAGGCCCTCAAGAAGGAGGGCCAGTCCGGTCAGGCGAAGATCACCCAGTACACCCGCTACGTCACGCTCGCACTGGCCATCCTGCAGGCGACCGGCATCGTCGCGCTCGCGCGCAGCGGCAACCTCCTCCAGGGATGCCCCGCGCAGTACGCCGACCACCTGCTCTACAAGGACAACACCGCGACTGCTGCGCTGATGGTCGTCACGATGACGGCCGGCACGGCCGTGATCATGTGGCTCGGTGAGCTGGTCACCGACCGTGGCATCGGCAACGGCATGTCGATCCTGATCTTCACCCAGGTCGTGGCGACGTTCCCGGTCGCGCTGTGGAACGTCCAGAAGGCCAAGGGCCCGTGGGTGTTCAGCGGTGTGATCCTGATCGGACTCGTGGTCGTCGCGGCCGTGGTCTTCATCGAACAGGCGCAACGACGCATACCGGTGCAGTACGCCCGGCGCATGGTCGGCCGCAAGATGTTCGGCGGGTCGTCGACCTACATCCCGCTCAAGGTCAACCAGGCCGGCGTCATCCCGGTCATCTTCGCCTCGAGCCTGCTCTACCTGCCGTCGATGGCGGTGCAGTTCAACCGCAACTCCACCTCGCCGATCTTCGACTTCATCTCCACCTACTTCGTCCGGGGAGACCACCCGCTCTACATGGCGGCGTACTTCCTGCTGATCATCTTCTTCACCTACTTCTACGTCGCGATCACCTTCAACCCCCAAGAGGTCGCCGACAACATGAAGCAGTACGGAGGCTTCATCCCCGGGATCCGGGCGGGCAAGCCGACGGAGGATTACCTCTCCTATGTCCTGTCCCGCATCACGTTGCCGGGCGCGCTCTACCTGGGTCTCATCGCACTGATCCCGCTGGCTGCGCTCGTGCTGGTCAATGCCAACCAGAACGTCCCGTTCGGTGGCACCTCCCTGCTCATCATGGTCGGTGTCGCACTCGACACCGTGAAGCAGATCGAGAGCCAGTTGCAGCAACGCAACTACGAAGGTTTTCTTCGATGAGACTGATCCTCATGGGGCCACCGGGAGCCGGCAAAGGCACCCAGGCCCGTTACGTCGCCGCGCGCTTCGGCATCCCGCCGATCTCGACCGGCGACATCTTCCGGGCCAACGTGTCGAGCGGCACCGAGCTCGGTGTCGAGGCCAAGCGCTTCATGGACGCAGGGGAGTACGTCCCCGACGAGCTCACCAACAAGATGGTCCGCAACCGCATCGACGAGCCCGACGCCGAGCCCGGCTTCCTCCTCGACGGCTACCCGCGCACGCTGGCGCAGGTCGAGGAGCTCGACGGGATGATCAAGTTCACCGGGCACTCCCTCGACGCGGTCGTCGTGCTGCGCGTCAACGAGGAGGAGCTGGTCCAGAGGCTGCTCCAGCGGGCCAAGACCGAGGGTCGCGCCGACGACACCGAAGAGGTCATCCGTCGCCGGCAGGAGATCTACGCCGAGCAGACCGAGCCGTTGATCGACGTCTACCGCGACCGCAACCTCCTCATCGAGGTCGACGGCGAGGGTGACGTCGACGAGGTCACCGAGCGCATCTTCCACGCGCTCGAGGCCGTCCCGCAGAGCTGACGCGTCCCTTCTGACATGAGCTGGCGGGACCGCGGGATCGAGATCAAGACCCCCGAGCAGATCGAGAAGATGCGCGTCGCCGGCCGGCTGGTCGGCGAGACCCTCGAGCTCCTGCGACGCTCGGTGCGCTCCGGTGTGACCACCGGCGAGCTCGACGCGATCGCCGAGGACAACATCCGGTCCCACGGCGGCATCCCGTCGTTCAAGGGCTACGGGCACCCGCCGTTCCCGGGCAGCATCTGTGCGTCGGTCGACGACGAGGTCGTTCACGGGATCCCCGGCGAGCGGGTGCTCGCCGACGGCGACCTGATCTCGATCGACTGCGGTGCGATCGTCGACGGCTGGCACGGCGACGCTGCGATCACGGTCCCGGTCGGGGAGGTCAACGCCGACCTGGTCCGCCTGATGGAGGTCACCGAGGGCGCGATGTGGGCCGGGTTCGCGGCCGCCCGCCTCGGCGGCCGGGTCACCGACATCTCGCACGCGGTCGAGTCCCACGTGCGGGCGCACGGCGACTACGGGATCCTCGAGGACTACACCGGCCACGGGATCGGTACGGCGATGCACCAGCCACCGAACGTGCCGAACTACGGCCGGCCGGGCCGCGGGGCGAGGCTCGAGCGCGGGCTGGCGCTGGCGGTGGAGCCGATGGTGACCATGGGCAGCAAGCACACACTGATCGCCGAGGACGACTGGACGATCGTCACCGCGGACGGCAGCTGGGCCGCGCACTTCGAGCACACGTTCACGCTGACCCCAGAGGGTCCGTGGATCCTGACGGCGATCGACGGCGGCGAGGCGAAGCTCGCCGAGATGGGCATTCCGTTCGGTGGCCGCTGAGCCGGCTCGACCGGTCGTCGTACTGCTCCCCAGCACCTTGCTCGGCCCTGCGGTCTGGGGGCCGGTCGCGGCCGACCTGCGCCGACGCGGTCACGAGGTCCTGGTGCCGCCGACCTACCTCGGGGTGCAGAGTCCCGAGGACGTGCTGGTACAGCTGCGGCGGGAGGTCCCGGCCGACCGCCCGGTCGCCCTGGTCCCGCACAGCAACGCCGGGCTGTACGTCGCAGCGGTGGCGGCGGAGCGCGCTGTCGCCGCGATCGTGTTCGTCGACGCAACGCTGCCCTCCGACGACCCGGCGACGGCCACGGCGCCACCGGAGCTGCGGGAGCACCTCGCCTCGCTCGTCGAGCCCGACGGCCTGCTGCCGCGCTGGACGCACTGGTGGCCGGAGGACGAGGTGGCCGCGCTATTCCCCGATGCCGCGACGCGCGCAGCGGTCGAGGCCGAGCAGTCCCGGCTGCCAGCGGCCTACTTCGACGCAGCGGTGCCGTCGCCGTCGGGGTGGCAGGCCGTGCCCGCGGCGTACCTGGCCTTCGGTGAGACCTATGGTCCCGAGCGTGCAGAGGCGGAGCGGCGTGGCTGGCCGACGCGCACGCTCGACGGCGGCCACCTGCACATGCTGGTCGACCCTGAGGGGGTCACCGACGTGCTGGTCGGGCTCCTCGACGAGCTCGTCTCGTGACGACGGCGTAGGTTCGTCGGCATGCGGATCGGCGTGCACCTGATCAAGTTCGACAATCAGGGCGGCAGCGCCGCGATCGGTCCGGCCGTCGCGGCGTTCGGTCGGGCGGCGGACGACGCCGGCATCGACAACCTCTCCTGCATGGACCACTACTTCCAGCTCGGGATGATCGGGCCGCCTGATCTGGCGATGCTCGAGGGATACACCACGCTCGGGTTCCTCGCAGGGGTCACCGAACGCGTCGAGCTGCAGCTGCTCGTCACCGGCGTCACCTACCGGCACCCCGGCCTGCTCGCCAAGATCGTGACCACGCTGGATGTGCTCTCGGGCGGACGCGCCGTGCTCGGCATCGGGGCGGCCTGGAACGCCGAGGAGCACCGAGGTCTCGGCGTCCCGTTCCCTCCGGTCGCCGAGCGCTTCGAGCGGCTCGAGGAGACGTTGCAGATCGTGCGCCAGATGTGGCGGGGCGACGAGACGCCGTACGAGGGCACGCACTACCGGCTCGAGCGTCCGCTGAACGCGCCGCCGCCGGTGCGGGTGCCGCCGATCATGGTCGGCGGGGGCGGCGAGCAGAAGACGCTGCGCCTTGTCGCGAGGTACGCCGATGCCTGCAACCTGTTCGCGAACCCGCAGGACGGGCCGGCCGGGGTCGCGCACAAGCTGGACGTGCTGCGCGGCCACTGCGAGCGGGAGGGCACCGACTACGAGGCGATCCGCAAGACCATTCTGTGGTCAAACCCCCTCGAACCGGACACGGACGCGTCCACGTTCGTCGAGCACCTGCGCCCGCTGGCCGACCTCGGGGTCACCGAGGTGCACCTGATGCCCTTCGGTGACGACCCGGTAGCCTTCGTCAGGGCGCTCGGTGACCATGTCGTCGGACCGGTGCACGCGATCGGCTGAGCCTCCGGCCTGCCCGATTCGCGTTTGACCTGCGGTTTCACGTAGACTTTTGTGTCGGCCCAACGTGGGCCGTTCTCGTGGCGCCTCGCGGCTGCCCGGACACCTGCTCGCTCGTTGCTCTTCGGCGTGCGCGGGAACCGGGAAATGAGGTGCCCAGGACGGTTCGACGAGGTCCACCGGGGTGCAGGCCAGTTCTGCGCGCCGGGCGGTTCCCGGGCCAACGGTAGACACACCCAGGCAGCAACAGATTGTGGAGGACATGCCGAAGAAAGAAGGCGTGATCGAGATGGAGGGCTCCGTCGTGGAGGCCCTTCCGAATGCCATGTTCCGGGTCGAGCTGACCAACGGACACAAGGTGCTCGCCCACAGCCGACCGAGCAAGAAAGGGCTGACATGAAGGTCAACCCGAGCGTCAAGCCGATCTGTGACAAGTGCAAGGTGATCCGTCGCCACGGCCGCGTCATGGTGATCTGCGAGAACCCGCGCCACAAGCAGCGCCAGGGCTAAGTGGGACGAGGTCAGATCCGACGGAGTCGGAGCTGACCGAGGACTGCGACCCTGTGAGCCGCGTCAGCGGATCACAATCCGTTCGTACCACCACAACTGAACAAAACCCATCAACGTGATCGCTGGGTCAGCGCGAGAGCACTGACCACCAACACCTCCGGAACGGCTGGCCGGAGCTCGAGTCCCTGACTCGAGACGCGACACGACCAGACCACCGTGAACCACAGGGCCGCGAGGCCCGCAGAAGGGAACCGCCAGACATGGCACGCCTTGTTGGTGTCGACCTCCCGCGCGACAAGCGCATCGAGGTGGCACTCACCTACATCTACGGCATCGGCCGTACCCGCGCCCAGCAGCTCCTGGCTGCCACCGGCGTCGACCCGGACGCCCGGGTCCACACGCTGGGCGACGAGGAGCTGGTCAAGCTCCGTGACGAGATCGAGTCCAACTTCAAGATCGAGGGTGACCTCCGTCGCGAGGTCCAGGCCGACATCCGTCGCAAGATCGAGATCGGCAGCTACCAGGGTCGCCGTCACCGCCAGGGCCTTCCGGTCCGCGGTCAGCGCACCAAGACCAACGCGCGCACCCGCAAGGGCCCGAAGCGCACGGTTGCCGGCAAGAAGAAGGCCAAGTGACCCCCGGTCGCTTGCGCTCCCTCGACTCGATCCCACAGCTTTCCAGCAAGGAGTACTGAATGCCTCCCAAGAGCCGCACAGCGGCCGGCGCCAAGAAGGTGCGCCGCAAGGAGAAGAAGAACATCGCTCAGGGCGAAGCCCACATCAAGAGCACGTTCAACAACACGATCGTCACGATCACCGACCCCACCGGGGCGGTCATCTCGTGGGCCTCGGCCGGCACCGTCGGCTTCAAGGGCTCGCGCAAGTCCACCCCGTTCGCCGCGCAGATGGCTGCTGAGGCCGCCGGTCGTCGGGCGATGGAGCACGGCATGAAGAAGATCGACGTCTTCGTGAAGGGCCCGGGTTCGGGCCG